>NZ_AENZ01000019.1:0-56702 GCF_000183485.2 Alistipes sp. HGB5
CGACCGGAAACCGTCTTCTCACAACCGCCGCCCCCCCCGACAAAAAAGTCCGCAGGCTCACACCTGCGGACTTTCGCCTATATCGGACGGAACGCAACCGCTCCGCCCTCTCTTCCGGGGATTACTCCTCGGTCTCCTCCTTGGCAGCGGCTTTCTTGGCGTTCTTCGCCTCGGCAGCCTCCATGGCGCTCTTCAGAGCGGCCAGACCTGCGATATCGCCCAGCGTCGTCTTCTCGACCGAAGCGTTGATCTTCTTCACGGTCGATTTGGTCGCGTCGGCAGCGGCACGCTTCTCAGCTTTCTCGGCTGCAACTTCGGCGCGCTTGGCCTCCTCGTACGTACGAACGTGCGAAAGGGTGATACGCTTGGTAGCCTTCGAGAACTCGATCACCTTGAAGTCGAGCTTGTCGCCGGCCTTCGGCGTGGTGCCGTCCTCCTTGGTGAGCTGGCGTGCGGGGCAGAAGCCCTCGATGTTCTCGCCCAGAGCGACAACTGCGCCCTTGTCGGTCATCTCGGTAATCGTACCCTCGTGGATGCTGTCCACCGAGAACTGGTTTTCGAACTCGTTCCACGGGTTCTCCTCCAGCTGCTTGTGGCCCAGCGACAGACGACGGTTCTCCTTGTCGATCTCCAGCACCACGACCTCGATATCCGCGCCTACCGACGTGAATTCGCCGGGGTGCTTCACCTTCTTGGTCCAGCTCAGGTCCGAAATGTGGATCAGGCCGTCGATACCCTCCTCGATCTCTACGAAAATACCGAAGTTGGTGAAGTTGCGAACCTTGGCCGTGCACTTCGTGCCGACGGGATATTTGGTTTCGATATTCTCCCACGGATCGGGCGTAAGCTGCTTGATGCCGAGCGACATCTTGCGCTCCTCACGGTCGAGCGTCAGGATAACGGCCTCGACCTCGTCGCCGACCTTCATGAACTCCTGCGCCGAACGCAGGTGCTGGCTCCACGACATCTCCGACACGTGGATCAGACCCTCCACGCCGGGAGCGATCTCCACGAACGCGCCGTAATCGGCCATCACGACCACGCGGCCCTTGACCTTGTCGCCGACCTTGAGGTTCTGGTCGAGCGCCTCCCACGGATGAGCCGTAAGCTGCTTCAGACCCAGTGCGATACGCTTCTTGGCGTCGTCGAAGTCGAGGATCACGACCTGAATCTTCTGGTCGAGCGCCACGATCTCTTCGGGATGGTTCACGCGGCCCCACGAAAGGTCCGTGATGTGGATCAGACCGTCCACACCGCCCAGATCGACGAATACGCCGTACGAAGTGATGTTCTTGACGGTACCTTCGAGAATCTGGCCCTTTTCGAGTTTCGACATGATGACCTGCTTCTGGGCCTCAAGCTCGGCCTCGATGAGCGCCTTGTGCGAAACGACCACGTTGCGGAACTCCTGATTGATCTTGACGACCTTGAATTCCATGGTCTTGTCCACGTATACGTCGTAGTCGCGGATCGGCTTCACGTCGATCTGCGAACCGGGCAGGAACGCCTCGATGCCGAATACGTCTACGATCATACCGCCCTTGGTGCGGCACTTGATGTAACCCTTGATGATTTCGTCCTTTTCGAGGGCCTCGTTCACACGGTCCCACGACTTGAGCTGACGGGCCTTCTTGTGCGAAAGGGCCAGCTGGCCGTTCTTGTCCTCGGCCGACTCGACATACACTTCGATTTTGTCGCCCACCGCCAGATCGGGGTTGTAACGGAACTCGGAAACGGGGATGACGCCCTCGCTTTTGTAGCCGATGTTCACAAGAACCTCACGCTTGGTTATGCCGGTTACGGTACCTTCCACGACTTCGCCGACATTGACGTTCGAAAGCGTCTTGTCATACGCTTCGGCAATCTCCTCCTTGGGCTGCGAATAGACGCCCAGATCGTTTTCAAATGCGTTCCAGTCGAAATTCTCGTTTGCGACTACAGTTTTCGTTTCTTCCATAACGGAAATACTTTGTGCGATACAATCGCTCGTTAAATGATTAATAATGAAATTCATAGTCCCTCATCCGCGCCTCGTGCGCGCATACGGGGAGTGCAAAGATACTCTTTTCAACTGAAAAAATGAAAGATTGAGCGCAAAAAATCGCTTACCGACAGTTTTTTACACCTTCCGACCGCGGGCACGCCCCGGACGACTCCGCCGCCGCGCCCGCACACTTTCCGGCCGACCGGTCGCGCAGCCGGGACACAGCCGCAAATGCTTTTCCCGCCCGTCGCAGGCCCCGGTCACAAACCACTGTTCCGTCCGGACGCAGGCCGTCCCGTCCGCAGGCCTACTTCCGCCGCACCCGCTGCCGCGGCGTATTGTCGATCCGGAGCGGAGAGTCCTCCTCCAGCTCTTCGAGCAGAAGCCCGGTCACATCCTCCTCGGTAATCTTGCCGTCGGTGTAATTCAGGTCGTTGTAATTCTTGTAGACGTAATCGCTGACGGCGACCGTGTAGACCTTCCCTTCGCGCAACTTGGGGAACTCCACGTCGAGCGCATTGTCCGCCTGATCGGTAACGATCACATAGGGCGTTGTCGAAATCAGGTCGATGCGGTGCGCCTCCTTGACGTTCACCGGATCGTTGTATTTCGAAACGATCATCCTCCGCATATCCGCCGGCGTCATCTTCATCTCGGCCACCAGCGTCCCGAACGGCTCCAGCCCGTATACGCTGGCCGCGCTCACGCCGCCCGCGGGAATCGAGTCGAGCCGCACGCCCCCGATGTGGTAGAATCCGACCTCGGCGTCGATCCCGTCGGCCACCGCCCCGGCCATCCAGTTCGCCAGCCCCCATTTGTTCGCGGCGTTCCCGAACTCGCCCATCGGTCTGTTCAGCTCCGGATTGGCGTAACAGGCGTCCACCTGCTTCTGGAAAACCGGATCAGGCTCGTAACCGGCCAGCGGCACGAGCCGGAAATCCACGCCGGCGACCTTCCTGCCCTTCATGCGTATCGTCGTGACGCCTATGTTCCGCAGATCCTTCCCCGTCTGCGTGAGCAGCGTGCCGCCGATCAGCGTATCGACCTCCTCGTGCGTGTGCCCGCCGATCACCACGTCGTACTGCGAAGCGCCCCCGGCGAGCAGTTCCCGGTCGCGGTCGTCGCCCATGTGCGAAACGAGCACCAGCACGTCGCACTTCGGGCGCAGCTCGGCGGCGTATTTCAACGCCATCTGCTGCGGATCGGGAAAGGTCAGCCCCGCGAAGCTCGACGCATTGCCCGCCGGATGCCCCGGCCCCTCGTAGTTGGTCACCACGCCGACGAATCCGATGCGGAATCCGCCCTCTTCGAGCACCGTGTAAGGCGGCAGCGGAGGAAAGGAGCAGGTGTCGCTCACTACATTGGCGCACACCACCTCGAAATCCATGCTGTCTATCATCCGGCCCAGAAACGCCTGCCCGTGGTCGAATTCGTGGTTACCGAGCGTCGCCACGTCATACCCCAGCCTGTTCATCAGCGCGATCATCGGCATCCCCGGCGTCGCCGCCCGGTCTACGTAGGCGTTGCCCGTCCAGCGGTCGCCGGCGTCGACCAGCACCACCAGCTGCGCCGTGTCGCGGCACGCCTCGACGGCCGCCGCCAGACGCGGGAAGTTCCGGATTTTGGCGTGCATGTCGTTCGTCGACAGCAAAACGAGCGTCCGCTCGCGGGGGGCGCAGGCCGCCGCGAGCGCCGCCGTGACGATCAGAACCGTGCGGAGTATTCTTTCCATAATATCGTTTTTGAGTTTGTCAAAGTTACAAATAATTCATATCTTTACACTTCATTCAGCAGAAAAACTTATGGCAGACAGCATCAAAGTCATATGCGACAACCTCGGAGGTCCGATCCGGGTGGCGATGGGCACCCCGCTCTCCGACGTGGCCGCACAGCTGACGCCGGGACGCTACCCGTTCCTCGCGGCGTTCGTGAACAACCGCATCAAAGAGCTCAACTACAAAATATATACCCCGGTGACGGTCCGCTTCGTGGACATCACCGACTTCGCGGGCATCCGCGTCTACCAGCGCACCTCGTGGTTCATCCTCCAGAAGGCCGCACGCACGCTCTTTCCGGGACATACGCTCCATATCCGCCACTCGATGGGCCAGAGCGGCTTCTACTGCGAGCTCGAAGGGCTCGACGAGTTCACCCACGAACAGGCCGCAGCGCTCGAAGGGCACATGCGCGAAGTGGTGGCGCAGAACCTCCCCATCGAGCGCACCAAGGTGCTCACGAGCGAGCTCCGCGCCATCTACGCCGAACAGGGCTTCGACGACAAGACGGCGCTGCTCGACACCCGTCCGCGGCTCTACAGCGACCTGTACACGCTGGACGGCACGGCCGGCTACTTCTACGGGGCGCTGGCCCCCTCGACGGGCTACATCGACCGCTTCTGCATCGAACCCTACTACAAGGGCTTCTATCTGGCCCTGCCCCTGCGGACGAACCCCGGCGTGCTCAACAAGAACGTCCAGCAGGAGAAGATGTTCGGCATTTTTCAGGAGTACCAGTCATGGGTCCGGATCATGGGCGTCCCCACCGTGGGCGACGTCAATTCGAAGGTGCTCGCGGGCGACGCCGGCGGCATGATAAAACTCGCCGAAGCGTTCCACGAACGCAAATTCGCATGGGTCGCCGACACCATCTACGACGCCAACCTCTCGCGCGGCGTGCGCATCGTGCTTATCTCCGGTCCTTCGTCGAGCGGCAAGACCACCTCGGCCAAGCGGCTGGGCATCCAGCTGGGCGTGCTGGGGCTGAAACCGGTGCTGATCTCGCTCGACGACTACTTCGTGGACCGCGAAAAGACCCCGAAGGACGCCGACGGCGAGTATGACTACGAAGCGCTCGAAGCCATCGACCTCGAACTGTTCAACGACCACCTTCGCCGCCTGATGCGCGGCGAGAGCGTCGATATTCCGCGCTACAACTTCATCACGGGACGCCGCATGCAGCACAACGACCCGCTGACGCTCGACGAACGTTCGATTCTGATCGTCGAGGGCATCCACGGACTCAATCCCCGTCTCACGCCGGGCGTTCCCGAAGAGCAAAAGTTCCGCATCTACATCTCCTGCTTCACGTCGGTGGCCATGGACAACCTCTCGCGCATCGCCACCACCGACAACCGCCTGCTGCGCCGCCTGACGCGCGACTACCGGCAGCGGGGCGCCGACGCGCTGGCCACGCTCTCGCGCTGGGCCTCGGTCCGCCGCGGCGAGGAGAAGCACATCTTCCCCTATCAGGAGAACGCCGACGTCATGCTCAACTCGTCGCTCTTCTACGAGATTTCGGTCCTGCGCCCCTTCGCCGAGAAAATCCTCCGCGAAGTGCCCGACACGGTGCCCGAATACGACGAAGCGCGCCGCATGCTGAAGTTCCTCGACAACTTCATCCCCATTCCGCCCGACGAGATTCCGCCCACCTCGATCCTGCGCGAATTCATCGGCGGCAGCAGTTTTCAATATTGAGAATCGTCCGCACGCCCCGGCGTCACCCGGACGCAAACCATGCAAGACAATAAACGACCGCCCGGTTCCGACCCGGCCCCGAAACGATAATTCCGCCGCACCGCGGCGCCAAGTCCCCATAACTTCATACAACTAACAGATATGTTCGACAAATTTTCCGAACGCCACATCGGCGTCAGCAACGAAAAGGAGCTCAAAGCCATGCTCGAAACGATCGGCGTCAAGTCGGTCGACGAGCTGATCTCGCAGGTCATTCCGCACTCCATCCGGCTCAAGAAACCGCTCGCGCTGCCCGCGGAGGGCATGAGCGAGTACGAATTCGCAGGCCACATCCGCGCGCTGGCCGAGCGCAACCGCTGCCTGCGGTCGTTCATCGGCATGGGCTACTACCCCTGCGCGGTTCCCGCCGCCGTCACGCGCAACGTCTTCGAGAATCCCGCGTGGTACACCTCCTATACGCCCTATCAGGCCGAGATTTCGCAGGGCCGTCTCGAAGCGCTGCTGAACTTCCAGACCGCCGTGATCTCGCTCACGGGCATGGAGATCGGCAACTGCTCGCTGCTGGACGAGGCTACCGCCGCCGCCGAAGCGATGCTGATGATGTTCGCCCTGCGCTCGCGCGAAGCCGTCAAGGAGGGCCGCAACCAGCTCTTCGTCGACCGCAACATCTTCCCGCAGACGCTCGACGTGCTGCTCACCCGCAGCGAACCCTTCGGCATCGAACTGATCGTCGACGAATACGACGAATACAGCTTCACGGGCAAGGAGTTCGGCGCCATCGTCCAGTATCCGGCCGCCAACGGCGCCGTGCGCGACTACGCGGACTTCACGGCCGCCGCCCACGCCAAGGGCGCGCTGGTCACGGCCGTCGCCGACCTGCTGGCGCTGGCGCTTCTGAAAGCCCCCGGCGAATGGGGCGCCGACATCGCCGTCGGCTCGACCCAGCGTCTGGGCACCCCGATGGGGCTGGGCGGTCCGAGCGCGGGCTACATGACCACGCGCGAAGCCTTCAAGCGCAACATGCCGGGCCGCATCATCGGCGTCTCGGTGGACCGTCTGGGCAACCGGGCGCTGCGCATGGCGCTCCAGATGCGCGAACAGCACATCAAGCGCGAGCGCGCCACGTCGAACATCTGCACCGCCTCGGCGCTGATGGCCTCGATGGTGGGCTTCTACTGCGTCTACAACGGTCCCGAAGGGCTGAAGCGCGCCGCCGACACGGCCCATCTGGCCGCCGCGACGGTAGCCAAGGCGCTCGAAGCGATGGACTACAAACTCGCCGCAACGGCCTATTTCGACACGCTCGAAGTCGCCGCCGAAGCCGCCGTCGTACAGTCGCTGGCGCTCGAAAGCGGCATCAACTTCTTCTACCCGACCGAAGGTTCGGTGCGCATGTCGTTCGACGAAGTCACGACTCCGGAGGAGATCGCCGAGGTCATCCGCATCTTCGCCGCCGCCAAAGGCAAGAAAGCCAAGGCCGTAAAGCCCGTCACCGAAAGCAACGTCCCGGCCGGTCTGCGCCGCCGTTCGGCCTACCTGACCGAACCGGTCTTCAACGCCTACCGTTCGGAAAGCGCCCTGATGCGCTACATCAAACAGCTGGAATTGCGCGACATATCGCTGGCCAACTCGATGATCTCTTTAGGTTCGTGCACCATGAAGCTCAACGCCGCGGCGCTCATGCAGCCCCTTTCGCTGGCCGGCTTCCAGAACATGCACCCCTTCGCCCCGGCGGATCAGGCCGAGGGTTACATGCAGTTGATCACGGAGTTGGAAAACGATCTGGCGACGATCACGGGCTTCGCGGCCTCGTCGCTGCAGCCCAATTCGGGCGCGGCGGGCGAGTACACGGGGCTGATGGTGATCCGCGCCTACCACCAGAGCCGCGGACAGGGCTACCGCAACGTCGTGCTGATCCCGGCGTCGGCCCACGGCACCAACCCCGCGTCGGCCGCCATGGCGGGCATGAAGATCGTCACCGTGGCTTGCGACGCCAACGGCAACATCGACGTGGAGGACCTCGAAGCCAAGGCCAAGGAGTATAGTTCGGAGTTGTGCGGCCTGATGGTGACCTATCCCTCGACGCACGGGGTGTTCGAAAGCCGCATCCGCGAAATCGTGGACGCCGTACACGACGCGGGCGGACAGGTCTACATGGACGGCGCCAACATGAACGCGCAGGTGGGCCTGACCAATCCGGGCTACATCGGCGCCGACGTCTGCCACCTCAACCTGCACAAGACCTTCGCCATGCCCCACGGCGGCGGCGGTCCGGGCGTGGGTCCGATCTGCGTCGCCGAGCACCTCAAAGCCTTCCTCCCCTCGCATTCGGTTATGGCGACGGGCGGCGACGAAGGCATCACCGCCGTGGCATCGGCTCCTTGGGGCTCCGCACTGCTGCTGCCCATAACCTACGGTTATATCAAGATGCTGGGTGAAGCCGGACTGCGCCGCGCTACGGAAATGGCGATCGTCAACGCCAACTACATGTCCGCCGCGCTCGCATCGGAGTTCAGGACCTACTATTCGGGCGAGACGGGCCGCGTGGGTCACGAGATGATCCTCGACCTGACCAACTTCAAGAAGGACTACAACATCGACTGCGGCGACATCGCCCACCGGCTGATGGACTACGGATTCCATGCCCCGACGCTCTCGTTCCCCGTGCACGAGACACTGATGGTCGAGCCGACCGAATCGGAGCCGAAAGCCGAAATGGACCGCTTCATCGAAGCCCTCGTGTCGATCAAGCGCGAGTGCGAAGCGGCCGTCGGACAGCCCGACAACGTGGTGGTCAATGCGCCCCACACGGCCGTGGAGATCGCGGGCGAGTGGCCGCATCCCTACACCCGTCAGCAGGCGGTCTTCCCGCTCGAATGGGTGCGCCAAGCGAAGTTCTTCCCCTATGTTTCGAAGATCGACGCCGGCTACGGAGACCGCAACCTCTGCTGCAGGAATTGCGAATAAATCGTGAAAGCCGCGATTATTAAGGAATTATATGTAACTTTGCAGCCCGTACGGCGCGGATTCCGCCGCTGACGGAGCCGCCGGCCGGTTCGAAAGAACGGTCCCGGCGGCAGGCGCCGCAGCGCTGCAAGCCAACGTCCGGATTCCGGCAGGCGCGTTTTTTGCCGTATGCGGAAGTAACCGCATGCAGAAAACAGGCAGGCAGAAACGGACAAGCCCCGCAAAGGCAGGCGGAGCGCGGAAACGCTCCGCGAGCCAAGCCCCGCCGGAGGGAAATGCCGGGCGGGAACGCAGACCGGGAATAACAGGCGGTAGCGCAGACCCAAACGCCGGGCGGAAATGCCGGACGGAAACGCGGAGAAGGGCCGCAAGGCAGAAACGCCGGCAAAAACGGACAAGCCCCCAAAGGCAGGCGGAGCGCGGAAACGCTCCGCGAACCAAGCCCGGCCCGGAGGGAAACGCCGGGCGGAAATCCGGGCGGAAATCCGGGCGGAAATCCGGGCGGAAACGCCGGGCGGAAACGCAGACCGGGAACAACGGGCGGAAATACCCGGCGGGAACAACGAAAACGAAAAAAACATTTTTTAACGAATTATTATGAAAGTAGAACAGAACAAAATGGTCGGCGTGGACTACAAGCTCACCGTCGACGGACAGATCGCAGACCAGTCGCGTCCGGGCCAGCCGCTCGAATTTATCTTCGGAACAGGCATGCTGCTCCCCAAATTCGAAGAGGCGATTCTGGGCAAGGAGGTCGGCGAAGCCGTCTCGTTTACCCTTGAGCCGAAGGACGGTTACGGCGAACTGATCGCCGACGCCGTGGTAGACCTGCCCAAAAACATATTCATGGTGGACGGCAAACTCGCCGAAGACATCCTCTTCGTGGGTTCGCAGGTTCCGATGAGCGACAATCA
This sequence comes from Alistipes sp. HGB5, assembly GCF_000183485.2. NCBI lineage: Bacteria > Pseudomonadati > Bacteroidota > Bacteroidia > Bacteroidales > Rikenellaceae > Alistipes > Alistipes sp. HGB5. Next base: position 9,339 of record NZ_AENZ01000019.1, read on the forward strand.
GGGCAACCGCATGATGGGCATCGTCAAGGAGGTCGGCGAGGAGACCGTGAAGATGGACTTCAACCACCCGATGGCCGGCAAGACGCTCAACTTCGACGTCGAGATCGTATCGGTGCGCGACGTAACGCCCGAAGATCTGCAGGGCGGCTGCTCGTGCGGAGAGTGCGGAGACGACTGCGGCGGCGGTTGCGACCACGAAAAAGGGCACTGCGACTGCCACTGACAGAAAAGCGGGACTTGCAGAAGCCCCGCTTTTTTAAAACCCCGAAACCGACTCTGCCATGACCCAGACCGAACTGCTGAAAATGATCGGCAGCGGCGCCGTACGAGACCTCGACCTGACGGGCCGCGAATTGAAGAACATCGATTTCAAAGGCTGCCGTGTGGAAAACGTGACATTCGACGAATGCACGCTCACGGAGTGCAATTTCGACGGCTGCGGGATGGAGCGCGTCTCCTTCCGCAAGGCCGTGCTGCGCAACTGCCGTTTCCGCAGGGCGAAGATCGCATGGAGCGACTTCCGCTACTGCGAGATCGAAAGGGCCACTTTCGAAGAGGCCGAAATCCGGTTCTGCGACCTTTACCGCGCCATGCTCACCGGAATCGTCATCATGCGCAAGGCTCGGATCGGAGAGACGAGCCTCTACTACGCCTACTTCGGCGAAGGGGTGAACATACGCCGCGAAAACATCGCCGGCGGCAGGCTGCTCCAGCAGGACCTCGACGCCTACAGGCAGTTTCTGATCGAATGGAACACCTCCGGCACGGGAGTCCGCCGGAACGACCGCGCCGAGCAGTCGGCGTGGAGTCCCGATGCGGCGCTGCACGCTGGTGGACATGCTCAACGTCGTCCAGACGACGATCGGCATCCTGCTCACGGGTATCTTCGGCTTCATCCTCGGCAACAAGATACGCAACCAATAAAGCCGTGTTCACACTGCGCCAATACCTGACCACGCTGGCCGATACGCACGGCCTCACCCGGACGCTGGGCGAGATCGAGGTGTGCCGCGACGGAAAGGGGCGCATATGCTACTCGGCAGGCAACAGCGCCGTCGTATTCCGCATCCGCTGCGAAGGCCGCGTCCGCTCGCTGCGCTGTTACATGCACCATCCGCGCCATCTGGCGGAAATCTACGGCGAGAAGCTGCTGCCGCAGGAGCTTTTCATCTACACCTCGCCCGCAGGCGGCGTCTGGGTGGATGTGGTGCTGAGCGACTGGATCGAAGGCGTGACGCTTCACGAAGCGGTCGCCGCAGCCGCCGAGGCGGGCGACACGGCGCGGCTGAGGAGATTCGCCGCCGCATTCGACCGCATGGCCGCGGCGCTCACGGCGGACGACTGGGCGCACGGCGACCTGAAACCCGAAAACATCGTCGCGGACAACTGGGGACGGCTCCACCTGATCGATTTCGACGCCATGTTTCTGCCCGCCTTCGCAGGTCGGCACAGCCCGGAGCTGGGCACGGCGGCTTTCCAGCATCCCGCGCGCACGGTGCGGGATTTCGACGCTTCGCTCGACGACTATCCGGCGGCCCTGATCTCCACGGCGCTGCATGCGCTGGCGCTCGACCCGACGCTGTACGCCCGCTATTCCGATGCCGACGGGCTGCTCTTCACGCCGCAGAAGATCGGGACCGACGCGGCGCTCTGCGAGGTGCTCGCGCTCTTCGAGCGCAGGGGACTCGCGGCGCAGTACCGGATTGCACGGTTGCTCCGTTCGCCTTCGCTCCGGCTGCCGGGACTGCCGCAACTGCTCGCACTGGCGGCGGAAACAACGGAAACGGATGAAATAACGGGACCTGAGGAAACGAAGAATGCAGTGAATACGGCAACGACAGGGACAACCGGAACCGGGGAAACAGCCGGAACAACAGGCCCAAAGCGGGCAATGGGAGCGGAAGAAACGGCAGGCGGAAATTCCGGCTCGGCAGAAGGCCCAGCGGGCGACTCGGCAGACGGCACAACAGAGGACCCAACGGACGGCGCCGTCGCCGAAGCGGCCGAGCTTTTCGTCGAAAACGGCCTGTGGGGCTACCGCACGCCGGAACAGGTCGTCGTGCCGCCGCTCTACGACTGCGGATTCGACTTCACCGAAGGGCTGGCGGCGGTACGGCTCGGAGCGACATGGCACTATATCGACGGCGCGGGCCGGACCCGGATCAGCTGTCCGGGGTGCGAAGCCGTGAAGCCGTTCCGCAACGGACGCGCCCCGGTCGTATGCGGCGGAAGGCGGCTGGAGATCGACCGGGAGGGCCGCGAGTTTGATATTTAGCCTTAAATCGTTATATTTGCATTTGCTTAATACGACACCGATGCCTCAACTCAGATATATGACTCCGGCGGAGATTTCCGCCGCCGAATCCCTCGGATCTTCGGCCGAAGCATGGTCGCAGGTGAGGGTCTCCGAAGATTTCACGCCCTTCCAGCTGCTGCAAAGCCATCTGGAGGGGACGGTCGAGATCGGCTCCGGCGCGCGCATCATCCGATCGCGCGTATGCAACTACCGGATCGGCGAGGGCGCGCTCATAGAGGGCGTCATGGCTCTCGAATGCCGCCGCCGGAGCACGTTCGGCAACGGCGTGGGCGTAGCGACGATGAACGAGTGCGGGGGCCGCACGGTCAGGATATTCGACCGGATGTCGGCGCAGGTAGCCTATCTGATGGCCGTCTACCGCCACCGGCCGCAGACCGTTGCGGCGCTGGAGCGCATGGTGGAGGCGTATGCCGAAGCGGGTGCGTCAGAGATGGGCAGCGTAGGCCGCAACACCCGCATCGTAGGCGCGAAATTCATCCGCGAAGTCCGCATCGGCGACGAAGTGTGCATCGACGGGGCCTCGATGCTCGAAAACGGCACCGTCTGCGACGGGGCGCATATCGGCGTGGACGTCAAGGCCTACGACTTCATCGCCGCCGAGAAGGCGCACATCGACAACGGGTCGATCGTCGAACGCTGCTTCGTGGGCGAGAGCTGCCGGCTGGACAAGGCCTTCACGGCAGCCGAGTCGCTCTTTTTCGCAAACTCGCACTGCGAAAACGGGGAGGCGGCCTCGATCTTCGCGGGTCCCTACACCGTCTCGCACCACAAATCGTCGCTGCTGATCGCCGGCATGTTCTCGTTCTTCAACGCCGGGAGCGGCTCCAACCAGAGCAACCACCTCTTCAAGAGCGGCGCCGTACACCAGTCGGTGCATCTGCGCGGCTGCAAGTTCGCCAGCGGGGCCTACATCATGTCGCCGGCGCTCGAAGGGGCCTTCACGATGATCATGGGACACCACTCGTACCACCACGACACGTCGGCGTTTCCCTACTCCTACCTGATCGAGAAGGAGGGCCGCACGACGCTCATGCCGGGCGCGAACCTCACCAGCTACGGCGCCGTGCGCGACATCGAGAAGTGGCCGGCGCGCGACCGCCGCGAACGCAAACGCGACGTCATCAACTTCGAAGAATACAACCCTTACATAACCGAAGCGATGCTCAGGGCCGTGGACACGCTCCACACGCTGGCCGAAGAGGACCCCGACGCGCCGTCGTACGTCTACCGCAAGGCGGTCATCCGCGCCGCGGCCCTCAAACGGGGCATCGGACTTTACAACAAATTCGTCGTCGCGGCGCTGGGCGCCATGCTCGACCGCGGCGAATCGGCCTCACGCTACGACGGCAGTGGCCGCTGGCTCGACGTGGCGGGGCAGTACGTCACCAAACGCGAGGTCGAAGCGATCCTCGACGCCGTGGACCGCGGCGAGCTGACAACGCCCGAAGAGGTGGACAACCGTTTCAGGGTCTTTTTCGTGCATTACGACGACTACGCCCACAGCTGGGCCGAAGGGATTTACGCCTCGCTGCTGGGGCGCGTGCCCACCGCGGCAGAGATCGGCGACGCGATCGAGGCGGGGCGCAACGCAAGGGAGGCGATGCGCCGCACGACCGACGCCGACCGCGAGCGCGACTGTTCGCTCGACATGGCCGTCAGCTACGGTCTGGACAGCGACGACGAGCGCGAAGTACGCGACGACTATTACTCGGTCCGGGGATTAAAATAGACGCAACATGTATACACAAAGCATCACACGCAACCACCGCACGGCATTCATACTGGCCATAGACTGTTCGGGATCGATGGCCGAAAGCATCCTCTTCCGGGGACGCAGGCTCACCAAGGCCGAGGCGGTGGCAGGCATCACCAACGACCTGCTGTTCGAGCTGGTAGAACGCGCCCGCCGCAGCGACGGCATACGCGACTATTACGACATCGCCGTGATCGGCTATTCGGGCGACGACGAGGTGCGCTCGCTGCTGCCCGACGGCGAAGAGCTGGTGCCGGTGAGCGCCCTCGCGGCGCGGGAGATGCCGGTGCGTACGGAGGTGATCGAACACCGTCTTCCCGACGGCAGCATCGCCCTGCGCGAGATTCCCGCACCGTCGTGGATCGAGCCGCAGGCGGCAGGACAGACGCCCATGTGCGAAGCGCTGCGCCGAGTGCGCGACATCGCCGCCGAATGGACAGCACGCGCGGCCAACGCCGAGAGTTTCCCGCCCGTGGTATTCAACATCACCGACGGCGAGGCGACCGACTGCGACGACGAGGAGCTGCGTGCGGTATGCAACCAGATCAAGGCGCTGGAGACCGCCGACGGCAACGTGCTGCTGATAAACATCCACATCGCCGCAGGCGACGCCGGGCGGCACGTATTCTTTCCCGAAGCCGACGAAGCCAACTACACGAACCGCTATGCGGCGCTGCTGTACGACTGTTCGAGCGAAATGCCGGCGGTATTCAACGAAGCCATACGCGAGGCCAAAGGCCCCGCCGCGGCGCCCCCGTTCCGGGGCATGAGCTACAACGCATCGGCGGCCCAGCTGGTCACCATGCTCAACATAGGTTCCATCAGCGTCAAAACCGAATAGCCATGACAGCGACCATCCAACACTTCACCCGTGCGCTGCTGACGCCCGACCTGTCGCTGGCGACGCTCTCCGACGCCCGCGCCGTCACCGACCGCAACGGCATGCCGCGCATGGTACGCACCACGCGGTTCGCCGAAGCCGAAATCGAATGGCGCGGCGAGCGGTGGCTCGCAGCCATGCCCCTGACGCCCGCAGCACTGCCCCGCATCGAACGCACGGCTTCGGTCCTGCGGCGCATGAACACCGAACACCTGACGCAATTCCGCATCCTGCCGGAGGAAATGCGCTGGACCGACGCGCTGGGCAACGAGCGGCGCACGGGACTCGTCCTGCAGCAGCTTCCGGGCCGGGAGTTCGCCGAGGCGCTGCTCACGGAGGACAAAACGGTCCTGCTCGCGGCGCTCGACACGCTGCGCGAAGCGCTGCGGGAGCTGGAATTCACGCACAACAACCTTCGGGAAAGCAACCTCCGCTGGCACCGGGGACGAATCATACCGATCCGTTATTACGACGCCCGCATAGGCGCGGCGGAAAACGGCGGGGCCGATGCGGAGGCGTTCGAGGCCCTGAAACGCCGGATCGCCGAGGCGCCCATGCCCCGACAGTCGGTAAACGACGTCGAAGCGGTCTACAATCCGGTGCGGAAGCTGACCGGACACCGCTGGACGAGCCATGTATTCGAAGGGCTGGTATGCGTCGAGGACGAAGGCGGATTCGGATTCGTCGATACGGACAACAACCCGGTGATTCCGTCGCAGTTCCTCTGGGCGGGCGACTTCCACGAAGGCCGCGCCGAGGTTCAGACGCGGACCGGCATGGGGCTGATCGACCGCGAGGGAGGCTACGTCATCCCGCCCGAATACGAAATCGTCGATTACGACCCGGCGGTCAGCATCGTGCACGTCCGCCACGGCGGACGCTGGGCGCTGTTCGACTATCTGGGCCGCCGTCTGACGGAGTTCGGCCGGGAGGATATGCAGGAGCCTGTCCGGCAGGAGCCGTGCAGGTCCGAAATTTGCAGATAACAACGTCACAAAACATACGACAATGGAAGAAACGATCAAATGCCTGATTATCGGCAGCGGCCCCGCAGGGTACACCGCAGCTATCTATACTTCGCGCGCCAACCTCCGGCCCGTACTCTACGAGGGTATCGAGCCGGGCGGGCAGCTCACGACCACGACCGACGTGGAGAATTTTCCGGGCTATCCCGACGGCGTCAGTGGCCAGCAGATGATGGCCGACATGCGCCGTCAGGCCGAACGCTTCGGAGCCGACATCCGCATCGGAACCGTGACGAGCGCGGACCTCTCGTCGCGTCCGTTCCACGTGGTGATCGACGGCACGACGCAGCTCAAGGCCGAGACGCTCATCATCGCCACGGGAGCATCGGCAAAATACCTCGGCCTGCCTTCGGAAACGAAATTCCGCGGCATGGGCGTCAGCGCATGCGCCACGTGCGACGGATTCTTCTACCGCAAGAAGGACGTGGCCGTGGTCGGCGGCGGCGACACGGCCTGCGAGGAGGCCACCTATCTGGCCTCGATCTGCCGCAAGGTCTACATGATCGTGCGCAAGCCCCACCTGCGCGCTTCGAAGGCCATGCAGGAGCGGGTGTTCAACACCACCAACATCGAAGTGATGTTCAACCACAACACCGCTGAGGTGCTGGGCGACGAATCGGGCGTGACGGGCGCGCTGCTGCGCTGCAACGACGGCAAAGAGGTCAAGATCGACATAGCGGGATTCTTCCTCGCCATCGGCCACCATCCCAATACGGAGCTTTTCGCCGATCAGCTGACGCTCGACGCGGAAGGGTACATCAAAACGGAAGCGGGCACCTCGAAGACCAATATCGAAGGGGTCTTCGCCGCGGGCGACGTGCGCGACCCGCATTACCGGCAGGCCATAACGGCCGCAGCGTCGGGCTGCATCGCGGCGATCGACTGCGAACGCTTCATCCTGAGCCGCGCAGAGTAAACCGAATCACGCAGAACGAACAAAACAGGTACCCCGCATGAGTTTCAGCGTCACCATACTCGGATCGTCCTCCGCCAAGCCCACCCTGAGCCGCCATCCGTCGGCCCAAGCGGTCAATGTGCACGAGCAGTACTATCTGGTCGATGCGGGCGAGGGGGTGCAGCAACAGCTGATCCGCTGCGGGATCAACCCGCTGAAACTGCGCGCCGTGTTCATCTCGCACCTGCACGGCGACCATGTCTTCGGACTCTTTCCGCTGATCTCGACGCTGGCGCTCTACGGGCGCAAAACCCCGCTGCGGGTATTCGCCCCGGCGCCTTTCGGCGAGATACTGGCCTGCCACCTGCGGTTTTTTGACAGCGAGCTGCCCTATCCGGTGGTCTGGACCGAGGTGGACACGACCAAGCACGCGCTGCTGCTGGAAAACCGCACGCTCGAAGTGTGGAGCATTCCGCTGCGCCACCGGGTGCCGACGGCGGGATTCCTCTTCCGCGAGAAGGAGCCGCCGCTGAACGTCGAGAAGTTCAAGATCGCGAAATATGGCCTTACGGTCGCGCAAATCACCGCCGCCAAGCGGGGCGAGGAGATCGCGCTCCCGACGGGCGAGGTCATACCCAACGCGGAGCTGACCTACCGCCCCTATGCGCCCCGGTCGTACGCCTACCTCTCGGACACCAACTTCTCGGCGAAGGCCGCGACGCTGGCCAAGGGCGCGGACCTGATGTACCACGAGGCGACCTACGCCGCCGCCGAGCAGAAAACGGCCAAGGAGCGGGGCCACTCGACAAGCGCCGATGCGGCCAAAGCCGCCCTAAAGGCCGGAGCCAAGCGGCTGATAATCGGACACTATTCGTCCCGCTACAAGAACGAAAACATATTGGTCGAAGAGGCCCGCGCGATCTTCCCGGAGACCTATCCGGCCACCGAAGGCGTCACCTTCACCATAGAGAAACAACGATGACGAAAGCCGAAATACAACTCGTCCGCGCGCTGGCCGACAAACGCGGACGCACGGAACACGGACTGTTCGTGGCCGAAGGGGAGAAACTCATCGGCGAACTGCGCGGCTCGCACCTGAAGGTCCGCAAGATCTTCGCGCTGGAGGGCGTGTTCGCAGGGCCGGAGGTCGAGACCGTCGCCCCGCGCGACATGGAGCGGCTGTCGCTGCTCAAAACCGCCGCCAACTCGCTGGCGATCGTCGAGACGCCCCGCTACGGGCTGGACATGCGGTCGCTCGCGGGGCGGCTGACGCTGGCGCTCGACGACGTGCAGAACCCCGGCAACCTCGGCACGATCGTCCGGCTGGCCGACTGGTTCGGCATCGCCGACATCGTCTGCTCGGAGGCTTCGGCCGACTGCTTCAACCCGAAGGTCGTGCAGGCCACTATGGGCGCGATCCTGCGGGTGCGGGTTCACTACACCGATCTGGGAGCGTTTCTGCACGACGCGGGAGCCGCCGGGCTGCCCGTTTACGGCACGTTTCTGGAAGGGGAGAATATCTACGGCACGACGCTTACGGAAGAGGGCGTCGTCGTCATGGGCAACGAAGGCCGCGGCATCTCGCAGGCCGCGGCGCGCGCCGTGACGCACAAGCTCTTCATCCCGCCCTACCCGACCGACCGCCGCGGGTCGGAGTCGCTCAACGTGGCGATGGCCACGGGCATCGTATGCTCGGAATTCCGGCGTCGGGCAGGCATGGGAAGCGGGAAATAGGCCGCCGCACCACAAACAAAAGACTGCCGGGATTACTCCCGGCAGTTATTTTTTGCGACATCCGGCAAGGCCCGCGGCGCGGGAACCAACTGCGGCACGCCGCAAGAGAGGCAGCGGCACAAGGGAGGTTCGGCAAAGGCAGGCTCAACGCAAAGCAGATTCAGCACAAGGCAGGTCGGCACAAGGCAGATTCGACGCAAGGCCGGCGCGACGCAAAACCGATTCAGCGCATGCCGCCCGGCGGCAAACCGGCGGCAAACCGGCAACAGACCGGCAAAACCCCGCAACAGACCGGCGCCGGCAAAAGGCTCAGCCCACGGCAACGGCGGCGTGCTCCTGCACGATGGCGGCGATCCGCCGCACCTGCGCCAGCGCTTCGGCACACTGCCAGCGGGAGAAAAGCGCCTCCGATTCGAGCCGGCCGATGGTCTGCACGAGCCGGTCGACGGCCTGCAAGAGCGTATGCAGTTCGCCGGGCGAGGCCGAGCGCAAGTCGGTGGCGGCCAGCAGCACGGCAGTCTCCCGGCTGCAGCGTTCGAATCCCGAAAGCGCCGCATTGCTCCGGCGCCGGTCGTAGGGAGCCACCCATAATATTTCGAACATCAGCCGGAAAACCGTATCGACCAGTTCCGGATTGTGTTTTTTAGTCGTCTTTTGTGCGCAAGGTTCCATCTTTCGGGCGGTTTATCGAAAAAAGCGCGGGCAGTATCACCGAATCCACCATCGAGGTATTGGACGACCTGTAACGTAGAATACGGTAAATGCCCACGCCGAAAACAGCGAGAGCATCAACCTTTGTTCCTTACGTTACGCGAAAGTGTCCAATTTTCGACGGTAAGAAAAAAGCCGATGCGCTTTAATCCGAATATGTCATCAGCCCTAACAGGCTGCATAAAACAAAGGTAGGAAAAAATAGTCCATCCGCAAAACATTACGGATCGCCGCAGTGCAAAAAAACATTTTAATTGCATCCGGCCTATTGCAGATTCTGAATAATATGTATCTTTGTAGATTGAAATACTTGTATCCATGTCAGAACAGAAACTTAAAATAGGCATCACGCAGGGCGACACGAACGGCATCGGCTGGGAGGTCATCCTCAAGGCGCTGGCCGATCCGCGCATGACGGAGCTTTTCACGCCCGTCGTATACGGCTCGCCCAAGGCCGCGGCCTATTACCGAAATACGCTCGCACAGACCGAACCGGTGCAGTTCAACGCCGTAACGTCGGCCCGCGACGCCCGCCGCGGCAAAGTGAACCTCGTCGCATGCGGCGACACGGAGCAGATCGAACCGGGCAAAGCTTCGGCCGAGGCCGGGCGCGCCGCCGTCGAGGCGCTGCGCCGCGCGACGCAGGAGCTGAAGGAGGGGCTGCTCGACGCCATCGTCACAGCCCCCTTCAACAAGGAGAGCGTGCAGGGCGACGGGTTCCACTTCACGGGCCATACCGAATTCATCGGGGCCGAACTGGGCGGGGAGCCGATGATGATCATGTGCAGCGAGATTCTGCGCGTGGGGCTGGTCACCAAGCACATTCCGGTGTCGGAGATCAGCGGCAGCATCACCGGGGAGAAGATCGTGCGCGACCTGCATACGCTCCGCCGCACGCTGAAAGAGGACTTCGGCATCGTCGAGCCGCGCATCGCCGTGATGGCTCTCAACCCGCATGCCGGGGACGGAGGACTGCTGGGACGCGAGGAGCAGGAGATCATCCGCCCGGCCGTCGTCGAGGCGTTCAATCAGGGCGTGCTGGCGTTCGGACCGTTTGCCGCCGACGGGCTTTTCGCAGGCGGAGGATACGCAAAATACGACGGCATACTGGCCATGTACCACGATCAGGGGCTGGCGCCGTTCAAGACGCTTTCGCCCGACGGCGTGAACTTCACGGCCGGACTCTCGAAGGTCCGCACCTCGCCCGACCACGGCACGGCCTACGACATCGCCGGGCAGGACAAAGCCGACCCGCAGTCGATGCGCTCGGCGATTTACGCCGCGATCGACATCGTCGAACACCGCCGCGCATGGGCCGAATGGAGCCGCAACCCGCTGCAACGCGCCGAACGCGAGAAGGGCGGCCGCGACGTCTCGGTCAAGGACCTGCCGCAGACCGAAAAGGAGGATTAGCGCAGGAGCGACGAAAAACCGGGATCTGGGCCGGAGGAAGAGGAAGAGGAAGAGGAAGAGGAAGAGGAAGAAAAGGAAGAGCAAACGACATCCGCCGTATCCGCCCAAAGATTGCGGGCAGGGCGCAGCAAGAACAGAAACAACACACCGGGCAAACCGGAGGCGTATTCCGTCTCGTAATTGTGGAAGCGCCGAAGGCCCCGAAAACTTAATTTATATTTTATGATCAAAATCACTTTTCCCGACGGCTCGGTCAGAGAATACGCCGAAGGGACTACTGCTTACCAGATCGCAGAGAGCATCAGCCCTCGTTTAGCTGCTGACTCACTGGCCGCTTCGGTAAACGGCGCAACGGTAGACATGACGCGCCCGATCGGGGAAGACGCCTCGGTCAAATTCTACAAATGGGACGACGAAGAGGGCAAGCACGCCTTCTGGCACACCTCGTCGCACCTGCTGGCCGAAGCCCTCGAAGCCCTCTATCCGGGCATCAAGTTCGGCATCGGCCCCGCTATCGAAAACGGCTTCTACTACGACGTCGATTCGCCGACGCCGATCACCGAGGCCGACCTTCCGAAGATCGAACAGAAGATGCAGGAGCTGTCCCGCAACAAGGAGCAGCTCGTCCGCCGCGAGGTCCCCAAGGCCGAAGCGCTCAAGACCTTCACCGAGAAGGGCGACCAGTACAAGGTCGAACTGATCTCGGACCTGCAGGACGGAACCATCTCATTCTATACCAACGGTGCGTTCACCGACCTCTGCCGGGGTCCGCACATCCCCAACACGGGTTACATCAAGGCCCTCAAGCTGACTTCGGTGGCAGGTGCCTACTGGCGCGGCAACGAGAAGAACAAGATGCTGACGCGCATCTACGGCATCTCGTTCCCCAAGAAGTCGATGCTCGACGAATACCTCGTGATGATGGAGGAGGCCAAGAAACGCGACCACCGCAAGCTGGGCAAGGACCTCGAACTGTTCTGTTTCTCGCAGCGCGTGGGACAGGGTCTGCCCTTGTGGCTGCCGAAAGGCGCCGCGCTCAGGGACCGGCTCGAACAGTTCCTGCGCAACGTGCAGAAAGAATACGGCTACCAGCAGGTCATCACCCCGCATATCGGCAACAAGGAGCTGTACGTGACTTCGGGACACTACGCCAAGTACGGCAAGGATTCGTTCCAGCCGATTCACACCCCGATCGAGGGCGAGGAGTATCTCCTGAAGCCGATGAACTGCCCGCACCACTGCGAGATTTACCGTTCGAAGCCCCGTTCGTACAAGGAGCTGCCCGTCCGTCTGGCGGAGTTCGGCACCGTGTACCGCTACGAGCAGTCGGGCGAACTGCACGGACTGACCCGCGTGCGCGGATTCACGCAGGACGACGCCCACCTGTTCGTACGCCCCGACCAGCTGCTCGAAGAGTTCGAGCGGGTGATCGACATCGTGCTCTACATCTTCAAGACGCTGAAGTTCGACAACTATACGGCACAGATTTCGCTGCGCGACCCCAACAACAAGGAGAAGTACATCGGCTCGGACGAAAACTGGGAGAAGGCCGAAAGCGCCATCATGCAGGCCGCTGAGGAGAAGGGACTCAATACGGTCGTGGAGTACGGCGAAGCCGCGTTCTACGGTCCCAAGCTCGACTTCATGGTCAAGGACGCCATCGGCCGCAAGTGGCAGTTGGGAACCATTCAGGTGGACTACAACCTGCCGGAGCGGTTCGACCTGACGTACAAGGGCGCGGACGACAAACTGCACCGCCCGATCATGATTCACCGCGCACCGTTCGGCTCGATGGAGCGTTTCGTGGCTGTATTGCTGGAGCATACGGGCGGCAAATTCCCGTTGTGGCTCTCGCCCCAGCAGGTCGTGGTGCTCCCCATTTCGGAGAAGTTCAACGACTACGCCCAGCAGGTTGCGGAGTACCTCAACCGCAGCGACGTGAGGACCGAGGTGGACGACCGCAACGAGAAAATCGGCCGCAAGATCCGCGACAACGAACTCAAGCGCATCCCCTACCTGCTGATCGTCGGCGAGAAGGAGGAGGCCGAAGGACTCGTGTCGGTACGCGCGCAGGGCGAAGGCGACAAGGGTCAGATGACGCTCGAAGGCTTCCGCGACTTCATCGCCGGACTGGTGAAGGAGGAGATCGAGGCCAACAAAATGGAAAAGAAATAACGACTCCGGTCCGCATCCGGGACTTCCCCCTTTCGGGGGAAATTCCGGACGGCGGGGTTTACGGCACGCCGCAGGTCACGCCCCGGCAGCCGGACAATGAAAAACAAAAGTAATTAACCACTTTAATACTTTACGATTATCGCAGCACCGAAACCATTCCCGCCGAGGCCATTCAACCCCGGGAATAACCGGCCGAAACCGGCAGCCGGCACCAACAACCGGTACGGGCGCCGCCCGCCCGAAAAGGAGAATCCGCACCGCATCAACGAGCAGATAACGGCTCCCGAAGTGCGCGTCGTGGGCGACAACGTCGAACAACCGCTGGTTTTACCCATACGCGAAGCGCTGAAGCTCGCCGACAGCATGGAACTCGACCTGATCGAGATCTCGCCCAAGGCCGAGCCGCCCGTATGCCGCATCGCCGATTACCAGAAATTCCTCTACCAGCAGAAGAAAAAGGCCAAGGAGCTGAAAGCCAATCAGGTGAAAGTCGTGATCAAGGAGATCCGCTTCGGTCCGCAGACCGACGACCACGACTACAACTTCAAGCTCAAGCACGCCACCAACTTCCTGAAGGAGGGGTGCAAGGTCAAGGCGTACGTCTTCTTCCGCGGCCGTTCGATCGTCTTCAAGGAGCAGGGCGAAATCCTGCTGCTCCGCTTCGCCACCGACCTCGAAGAGGTCGCCAAAGTGGAGATGATGCCCAAGCTCGACGGCAAGAAGATGAACATGATGCTGGCGCCCAAAACCAACAAGAAGTAGCGGCCGAGCGGTTCCGACACCGCGCGAAGCGACTATATCCGATCCATAATCGGGGTCCCGGAAGGGAGTCCGATTGTGGATTTTTATTTCATGACCGACGCAAGCGGCAGAGAGACGGCGGCCTTTCATATACCTGCGGAAGCGGACCTGCAGGCATGCACCTGCGGGAACGGGCTTTCGGGGACGGGCTTCGGGAACGGGCTTCGGGGACGGGCTTTCGGGAACGGGCTTTCGGGAACGACGCGGGGGACAGACTTTCGGAAGCGCTACGCAGGAAACCGCCCTGCCGGACTTATTCCGTCCGCAGAAAAGGGATTTTGCCGAATTTCGAAATATATTTACCTTTGCAATGAAATGATTACGCAGGACGACATATTCGGGATCACGGACGACGCGGCGTTCGAAGCCGCCGCACTGGAGGTATTCAGGCGGCAGGCGGCCGAATGCCCGCCCTACCGCGAATACCTCGCGCTGGCCGGAGTGCGGCCGGAAGAGGTGCGCGCGGCCCGCGAGATTCCATTCCTGCCGATCGAAATCTTCAAGACCCACGACGTCTACTGCGGCGGCACGGAGCCGGAGGCGGTCTTCACCTCGTCGGCAACGACGGGCATGACGCCGTCGCGCCACCCGATGCGCTCGCTGGCGCTGTACGAACGGACGTTCCGCGCAGCATTCCGCACGTTCTACGGCGAACCGGGGCAGTGGAGCCTCTATGCCCTGCTGCCCAATTACCTGCGCCGCAAGGGGTCGTCGCTGGTCTACATGGCCGACCGGCTGATCGCCGACTGCGGTTCGGGCGGCTTCTACTTGGACGACTACGACGCGCTGCTGACGGCCATGCAGGCCGATCCGAAGCCCAAAATCCTGCTGGGCGTAAGCTATGCACTGTGGGATCTGGCGGAGCGTTACGCCCCGAAGCTCGAAAATACGGTCATAATGGAGACGGGCGGCATGAAGGGTTACCGCGAAGAGATTCCCAAGGAGGAGTTCCACAAAATCCTGTGCGGCGCATTCGGCGTCGGCGCGATACACTCCGAATACGGCATGGCCGAGCTGACTTCGCAGGCCTATTCGCAGGGCGGCAACCTCTTCCGCTGTCCGCCGTGGATGCGCGTCACGACCCGCGACGTGAACGATCCGTTCGATCCGCAGCCCGCGGGAACGCGCGGAGGGCTGAACATCGCCGATCTGGCGAACTGGTGGTCGTGCGCGTTCATCCAGACGCAGGACGTGGGCCGGGTCGATGCCCGCGGAGCGTTCGTCGTCGAGGGGCGCATCGACCACAGCGACATCAGAGGATGCAACTTACTGGTACAGTGAACCTAAACGGGTTTCCGCCGCAAGGCGGGCAGGCCCCGATATAAAACCGAATTATGAAAACAGCAGCATTCGTCCCCATACGGCTCAACAGCCAGCGCGTCAGCGGCAAGAACCTGCGTCCGCTGAGCGGGTCGCCGCTCATGTGCCACATACTCCGAACGCTGACCGAGGTCGAAGGAATCGACGAGGTTTACGTCTATTGCAGCGACGAGCGGATCCGCGAATTCCTGCCCGAAGGGGTGCGGTTCCTGCGCCGCAGCGAGGAGCTGGACCGCGACACGACGCTGGGACGGGAGATTTACGACAGTTTCACCGCCGAGGTCGAAGCCGACCTCTATGTGCTGGCGCACGCCACGTCGCCCTTTATCCGCGCCGAGACCGTCGCGGATGCGCTCCGGAAAGTGGTTTCGGGCGAATACGACTCGGCATTCAGCGCCGAAAAGATACAGACGTTCGCATGGTACGAGGGGCGGCCGCTCAACTATTCGCCCGAAAACATCCCCCGCACACAGACCATCGAGCCGGTGTATATCGAAACCAGCGCGTTCTTCATCTTCCCGCGGGCCTTGTGGACCGGGCGGCACCGCAGGATCGGCGACAGGCCCTACATGGCGGTAGTGGACCGCATCGAGGGGCTGGACATCGACTATCCGGAGGATTTCACGATGGCCGAGATCATCGCCGCAAGCCGCAACCTGCCCAAATAAATTCCGGCGCATCTACCGGCACATCAGGCGATACGAAGAAGGAGAAATTTCGATTCCTCCTTTTTCGTTTTCATCGGGCAGCTCACTCCGGGTTCCGTTCGTAGGCGTCGATCATCGAACCGCGGGTGCGGTTGACGATCCGCGCACCGAGCGCGGCGGCATAGTCGCGCAGGACTTCGTGGCCGCGGAACAGTTCGGCGACTTCGGCCAGATAGTCCGCCATCGTATAGGGCACATGGGGAACCTTCTTGTAAATAGGCTGCGGCGCGGCGGCTTCCGCTCCGTCGTAATAGTGGCGGTCGATGCGGCAGAGCCGGTTCCCATCGTCCACGCAGAGTCCGTCCAACAGCGTATGGTCCACGCCGTAAAGCTCGATCCGCTTATACCCCAGCAGCAGAGCGACGTATTCGCCGACCTGCACCACCGTTCCGAAATTGGCGCTTCCCAGCCCGCGGCGGAAAAGCCAAAATTCGAGACTTCTGAAACCGCGGTACATCTGGGTATGGAAGCGGACGATGCGGATATTGGAATTGGGCAGCGCGGCGCGGTAGTCGAAGCCTTCGGGGTTATAGTACTGCACGTAGAGGTTCATCGGCCACGCAACCTTGCGGGCGAGCGTCGCGTAAAGCGCCCGGACGCGGTCGCGGCATGCGCTGTCGCGGAAGAACATCGGGTCGGAAAGGACGTAATACTTCGGCTTCACGACCTCGAAGCGGTCGTCTTCGGCGAAAAAATTGACCGCAAGGAAATCTTCGGTTTCGTATTCGCGGCGTTCGATCAGCCGCGGCAGGTCGCCGGCCAACGAGGGGCCGTTGCCCAGAATCACCATCAACTGCGCCGGCCGGCCGACCGTTCCGGCACGCCCGACGTAGTTGCGGAAATTCTCCTTGACGGCCATCACGGCGAAATACAACGCCGTGTCGAACGAGTTGCGGATGAAAGCGATGAGTTTCTCGGCTGCGGTCATGGTGCGTTATTCGTTAATTCCCGTCCGGAACGGGAAGAGCGGAACGGGAGCGGCGGGAGGGACTCCGCGCGCATAGGACCGGCCGGTTTCTGCCGAAAAACTCGCCCGAAGAGTGCCGCGCACCCGTTAATTATTTGCAAATGTAGCAAAAGATCGGTATCTTCGCAATAAATCAAACCGCTAAAAATGGCATCCGCAACCATCTCGGTCATCATACCCCTCTACAACAAGGAACGCGAAATCGGCGACACCCTGCGTTCGGTGCTGGCCCAGACGCTGCCGCCGGCAGAGATCGTCGTCGTGGACGACGGTTCGACGGACCGCAGCGCAGAAATCGTGCGCGGCATCCGCTCGCCGCTCGTGAAACTCGTCACGCAGCCCAACGCCGGCGAATGCGCGGCCCGCAACCGCGCCATCGCCGAATCGACGGGCGACTACATCGCCCTGCTGGACGCCGACGACACGTGGGAGCCGGGATTTCTGGAGGAGATCGCCGCTATGATCGCGGAGTTTCCGGGCTGCGGGGTCTACTCGACGGCCTTCAACATCGTCAGCCACGACGGGCGTTTCCCGGCCCGCACCCCTTCGGAGCGCGGCGTGGTCGCCAACTTCTTCCGCGACTCGGCGCACCGGTACATCTCGATCCCGTCGGCCAGCGCAGTACCGCGCGCGGTCTTCGAGGCGGTGGGCGGATTCCCCGAAGGGATGAAGATCGGCGGCGACATGTATATGTGGATCAAGATCGCCCGCCGCTACGCGGTCTGCTTCTCGCCCAAGCCGCTGGCGAACTACTCGAAGGTCGCATCGAACCGCTCGGCGTCGAGCTACACGCCCGAACGGACGCGCTATTCGTTCGAGGAGCTTTACGACCCGTCGGCGCCTGAGGAATACAACGAATTCGTGGCCCGCGCGGCATTGGGCAAAGCGCTCATCATCAGCGCCAAGGGCGGCACGAAAGAGGCGGCGCGCGCGGCGGAGTTTTTCGGCTACACCAAGACCTACCGCCGCACGCTGCGCAAGGTCCGCGTCCTCAACGCCCTGCCCCGCAGCTGGCGCGCTCCGCTGATCGGGCTATACAACAGTCTGGCATGGCGCATCGCCCGCAAGGGTCTGTAAATCGAATACTGCTGAAAATGAGACACCTGCTGAAATCCGCCGCGGCAAAGGGTTTTCTTCTTACGGCCCTTCTGCTCTTCGCAGCAGCCAGCTGCCGGGCGCAGTCCGCGGCGCCGGAGACCCCGGATTACATCCTGCGTTCGGGCGGCATGGAGCGCACCTACAAACTGCACCTGCCCGCCGGCCTGCCGGAGAACGCCCCGCTGGTCGTCGTCCTGCACGGCTACGGCGGCAACAACAATCCCGACCGTTTCGCCATGAACGCCACGGCCGACCGCCACGGTTTCGCCGTCTGCTACCCGCAGGGCGCCAAAGACGGACGCGGCAAGAGCTGCTGGAACGTGGGATACCCCTTTCAGGCCGACATGACCGTCGACGACGTGCGGTTCCTGACCGAGCTGGTGCGCCATTTGCAGAAAAAGCACGGACTGAGCCGGCACAACGTCTTCTGCACGGGCATGTCGAACGGCGGAGAGATGTGTTACCAGCTGGCGGCGCAGCGTCCCCGCCTGTTCGCCGCCGTGGCGCCGGTTTCGGGACTGATGCTCGACTGGCTCTACAAAGCGGACCGGAGTACGGCGCCGGTTCCGCTCTTCGAAATCCACGGCACGGAGGACAAGACCTCGGCATGGCTGGGCGATCCGCAGAACAAAGGCGGCTGGGGAGCTTATCTGCCCGTGCCGCTGGCCGTACATTACTGGGCGGCGAAGAACCGCTGCACCGTCATGCAGACCGACACGCTGCCGGCAAAGGCCCCCGGCGGCCGCACGGTGATCGCGCACCGCTTCACGGGCGGCGCTGGGGGAAGCGAGGTGTGGCTTTACGAAATCGTCGGCGGCAAACACGCGTGGGGCGAGCAGGACATCGACACGGGCGAGGAGCTGTGGAAATTCTTCAGCAGGTTCGTAAAGTAGGCGGAACGTCTCCCGCAGGGCCGAAAGAGGAGTGCTCCGAACGCGGGCGGCAATAAAAAATGGTTCCGGAAAAATCCGGAACCATTTCGTTTTCAGGAAGCGGCGCATCCGAGACCCCGCTCCGGCGGTCTTGCGGCCGCTCTCAGTTGGCGAAGGTCAGGCCCTTGTCGTCGGCGCCGATCTTGATCGGTTTTTCGCGGTTGACGTCGCCGGCCAGAATCCGTTTCGAGAGTTCGTTGACGATGTAACGCTGGATCGTACGTTTGACCGGACGCGCGCCGTAGAGCGGGTCGTAGCCGGCGGCGGCGATCCATTCGCGCGCCTTGTCGCTGTATTCGAGGCGGATGCCGTTCTCGGCCAGCATCCGGCGCACGGCGCCCAGCTGGATGTCCACGATGCGCTCGATATCCCGGCGCGTCAGCGGCTCGAACATCACGATCTCGTCGATACGGTTCAGGAATTCGGGCTTCAGCTGCTGTTTCAAAAGGTCGATGACGTCCATCCGGGTCTTCTCGACCACTTCGGGCGCGAGCTTCTCGCCGCTGAACGCCGCCGCGAAATTCTCCTGAATGATATGCGATCCCATGTTCGAAGTCATGATGATGATCGTATTGCGGAAGTCCACCGTGCGGCCCTTATTGTCGGTCAGACGGCCGTCGTCGAGCACCTGCAGGAGAATGTTGAAGACGTCGGGGTGCGCTTTCTCGATCTCGTCGAGCAGCACGACCGAATAGGGCTTGCGGCGCACGGCTTCGGTGAGCTGGCCGCCCTCGTCGTAACCGACGTATCCCGGAGGCGCTCCCACCAGACGCGACACGCTGTGGCGCTCCTGATACTCGCTCATGTCGATACGCGTCATCATCGAGTCGTCGTTGAAGAGGAACTCGGCCAGCGCTTTGGCCAGCTCGGTCTTGCCGACGCCCGTGGTGCCGAGGAAGATGAACGAGCCGATCGGCTTGCGGGGGTCGTTCAACCCGGCGCGCGAACGGCGCACGGCGTCGGAGATGGCGGCGATGGCCTGCTCCTGACCGATGACGCGCCGGTGCAGCTCGTCCTCCATGTGCAGCAGTTTCTCGCGTTCGGAAGCCAGCATGCGCGTCACGGGGATACCCGTCCAGCGCGACACCACCTCGGCGACGTCCTGTGCATCGACCTCCTCCTTGATCATCGAGCCGTTGGCCGACGCCAGCTTGTACTCCTCCTGAAAGGCGGCGATCTCCTTTTCGGCCTCCTGAATCTTGCCGTAGCGGATTTCGGCCACCTTGCCGTAGTCGCCCTGCCGCTCGGCCTGCTGGGCCTCGATCTTCAGCTGCTCGATCCGGTCCTTGTTCTCCTGAATCCTCTTCAGCAGATCGCGCTGGCCCTGCCATTTGGCACGCATCTCGGCGTCTCTGGACTTCAGTTCCTCGATCTCCTTGGTGAGCTGCTCCACACGCTCCTTATCCTTCTCGCGGCGGATGGCTTCGCGCTCGATTTCGAGCTGGCGCACACGCCGGTCGAGGGTGTCGATCTCCTCAGGCACGGAGTTCATCTCCAGACGCAGGCGCGAAGCCGCCTCGTCCACGAGGTCGATCGCCTTGTCGGGCAGAAACCGCGAGGTGATGTAGCGCGTCGAAAGCTCGACGGCGGCGACGATCGCCTCGTCCTTGATGCGGACCTGATGGTGGTTCTCGTAACGGTCTTTCAGTCCGCGGAGGATCGAAATGGCATCCTCCTGCGTCGGCTCATCGACCATCACCTTCTGGAACCGGCGTTCGAGGGCCTTGTCCTGCTCGAAGTATTTCTGATACTCGTCGAGCGTCGTGGCGCCGATGGTCCGCAGGTCGCCCCGCGCAAGCGCGGGTTTGAGGATATTGGCGGCGTCCATCGCGCCCGACGACTTGCCGGCGCCGACGAGGGTGTGGATCTCGTCGATGAACAGCAGTATTTCGCCTTCGCTGGCGACGACCTCCTGCACGACGGCCTTGAGCCGCTCCTCGAACTCGCCCTGATACTTGGCGCCCGCGATAAGGGCGCCCATGTCGAGCGAGTAGATCACCTTCGATTTCAGGTTTTCGGGCACGTCGCCGTCCACGATACGGTGGGCGATGCCCTCGGCGATGGCAGTCTTGCCCACGCCGGCTTCGCCGACCAGAATCGGGTTGTTCTTGGTGCGGCGCGAGAGAATCTGCAACACGCGCCGGATCTCCTCGTCGCGGCCGATCACCGGGTCGAGCTTGCCCGAACGGGCCTGTTCGTTGAGGTTGACGGCGTACTTGCCCAGCGCGTCGAACTGCTGTTCGGAGGTCTGCGAATCGACCGTCGCACCCTTGCGGAAGATACGGATCGCTTCGAGAAGCTCCTTCTCGGTGGCGCCGCTGCGCTTGAGGATGTCGGCCGCCTGTCCGCGTTCGGCCACGAGACCCAGCAGAAGGTGTTCGACCGAAGCGTATTTGTCGCCGAAGTTCTTGGTGAAGTCCACGGCGCGCTGGATCACCTTCGAGGTTTCCTGCGCAAAGAACTGCTCGCCGCCGCCCTCGACCCGCGGCAGGGAGCCGACGGCGCGCTGGGTTTCGTCGCGCAGTCCGCGCACGTTCACGCCGACGCGTCCCAGCAGGAACGTGGCCAGCGAATCGTCCTCGCGGATCAGCACCGCGAGCAGATGGAGCGGCTCGACAGCCTGCTGTCCGCGCTCCCGCGCAAGGTTGAGCGCTGCCTGCAACGCCTCCTGCGCCTTGATGGTCAATGTGTTTATATTCATAATCGCAAAGTTAAATTTCACACGGTCCGATGGTTCGCGTCCGGGGCCGCAACCCGCGGCTTACCGCCGCGCATGCAAGTCCGACTCCCCCTCAAATCCCCGCCCGGCGGGGACTCGTCGCATTGCGACCGGATCGCAGACGCAAACCATTCGTCATCAACATCCGCAAAACACCTGCCAACCTCATTTTTCGGTCATTGTGTCATCTTTTGTCACAACACGCTGTCAAAATGCGCCAATTTGGCGCAACGGCGGACGGGCGCGCAGGGACGGCGGAGGGGACAATTTTTAATCCCGAATTTTCAAATCTTCGCTCATATTTCTTATCTTTGCGGAACTATGAGTGATTTTATCGTCAGCGCACGCAAATACCGCCCCGCGACCTTCGCCTCGGTCGTCGGGCAGAAACATATTACCTCGACGCTCAAAAACGCCATCGAGCGCGCCCAGCTGGCCCATGCCTACCTCTTCTGCGGTCCCCGCGGCGTGGGAAAGACCACCTGCGCCCGCATCTTTGCAAAGGCCATCAACTGCCTGAGCCCCAACGGCGCAGAAGCCTGCAACGAGTGCGAATCGTGCCGCTCGTTCAACGAGGGCCGCTCGCTGAACATCCACGAGCTGGACGCCGCATCGAACAACTCGGTGGAGGACATCCGCACGCTGATCGAGCAGGTGCGCATCATCCCGCAGGTGGGCCGTTACTCGGTATTCATCATCGACGAGGTCCACATGCTCTCGGCCGCAGCCTTCAACGCCTTCCT
The DNA here is from genome assembly GCF_000183485.2 of Alistipes sp. HGB5. Taxonomy (NCBI): domain Bacteria; kingdom Pseudomonadati; phylum Bacteroidota; class Bacteroidia; order Bacteroidales; family Rikenellaceae; genus Alistipes; species Alistipes sp. HGB5. The sequence goes on from NZ_AENZ01000019.1 coordinate 31,529, forward strand.
CAAGACGCTCGAAGAGCCGCCCGCACACGCCATCTTCATCCTCGCGACGACCGAGAAACACAAGATCATTCCGACCATCCTCTCGCGGTGCCAGATTTACGACTTCAACCGCATCCGCGTCGAGGACAGCGTCGAATACCTCAAATACATCGCCGGGCAGGAGAACATCTCGGCCGACGAAGAGTCGCTGAACCTCATCGCGCAGAAAGCCGACGGCGGCATGCGCGACGCCCTGTCGATGTTCGACAAGGCCGTGTCGTTCTGCGGCACGACGCTCGACTACCGCAACGTGGCCCAGACGCTCAACGTGCTGGATTACGACACCTATTTCAGCGTTACGGAGATGCTGCTCGCAGGCAACTACGTCGATGTGCTGGTCACGTTCGACACGGTGCTCTCGAAAGGCTTTTCGGGGCAGACCTTCACGGCGGGACTCAACCGCCACATGCGCGACCTGCTGATGGCCAAGCGCCCCGAAACGCTGCGGCTGATCGAAATGACCGGAACGCTGCTCGAACGATACCGGACGCAGGCGGGCGCCTGCAATGTCGAGTTCCTGTTCGGAGCCATCTCCATTCTGACGGAGCTCGACGGGAAGATCCGGCAATCGTCGAACCAGCGATTGCTCGTCGAGCTGGGCCTGATGAAGATCGCAGGACTCGGCCAAAAAAAAAATGACGATCTGACCTCCTCCGGGGAGTATTCCCTCCCCGCCCTCTCACCCCGTACGGCCGCAGGCGCGGCGGCGACTCCGACGGCTGCGGCACGACCCGCGCCGCAGCAGAGCGCGTCTACAGTTCAGGCGCAGACAGTTTCCGCGGCAGGACAAACGACGCCGGGTACGTCCCAGTCGGGTGCGGGAGCAACGGTGCAGGCCGCAACTCCACCGGCGGCAGGACAAACGGCACCGTCCGCAGTTCAGCCGGGAGCAGGACAAACGGGGCAAGGCACTGTTCGGCCGGAAGCCGGACCGACGGCATCGGCCGGCATACCGCAGGTATCCGGATTTTCCGTACGCGGAGCCGCGATGCAGACGGCGGGTCGGCAGGCAGCGGAAGTTTCCGCTCAGGACAACGCTCCGCAGGCTGCGGCAGCCGGACAAACGATACCGGGCGGAGCGGCGAATCCCGCGGCGCAAGGAGGAATGGCGAATCCGGCGATGCAGAGCGGGACACCAAACCCGACCGCGCAGGGAGGAGCGGCGGGACCGACGGTACTGGGCGGAACAGCGCATCCGACGGCACAAGGCGGAGCGGCCGTCCCGGCGGTGCAAACCGCAGGCGGAACAACCGCAGAAACGACTCCGCAGCCCGCACCGGCAAGACCCGCAGTGCAGACCGCACCGGCTCCGGCACGGCGTCCGCTCATATCGGGCGCTTCGCTCTCGGAACTGCTCGCCTCGGCGGGCAGCGATCCCGACGAAGAGCTTTCGGACGGCGAAACGCCCGACGAAGCCGAAGTCGTAACCGTCGATCCGGAGTGCGCCGAAAAGCTGGAGCATGCCCGCAGCAGGATACTGAACCTCATCAAGGAGAAACGCCCGCGCTTCGTGCCGGCCTTCGAGCTGATGACGTTCCGCGACAACACGATCTCGGTGAGCGTGCCGACGACCGAACTGCGCGAAGAGATTCTGCGCAGTAAGACGGGAATGCTGATGCGCATCGCCGAACTGGCCGGAATAGAGGGAATGATCGAATTGGAGGTCATCGTAAACGAGGAGATACGGGCGGTGCGTCCGATCAAACTCGAAGACCGGGTACGGTACATTACGGAGAAAAACCCGCTGGTGGCGGAGCTTCGCAAGGCGCTGGATCTGGAAGTGGAATAACGCACCCGACTTACGGCGCACGCCGCAGAACGGGTTCAGGCGAACGGCCGCAGACGGAGGCGCATGCAGACCGCCGGCACGACCGGCCGGACGCCGGACAATATTGATAATCAAGACAAAGAAACAATAAAATGGCAACAAAGAATTTCATCGAAGAACTCGAATGGCGCGGCATGATCCACACGATCATGCCCGGCGCAAAGGAACAACTCGAAAAAGAGATGACGACGGCCTATCTGGGCATCGACCCCACGGCCGACTCACTGCATATCGGACATCTGGTGGGCGTGATGATCCTCAAGCATTTCCAGATGTGCGGCCACCGTCCGCTGGCGCTCATAGGCGGCGCGACGGGCATGATCGGAGACCCCAGCGGCAAGTCGCAGGAGCGCAACCTGCTCGACGAGCCGACGCTCCGCCACAATCAGGAGGCGATCAAGCGGCAGCTCGCCAAACTGCTCGACTTCGAGTCGGACGCGCCGAATGCCGCCGTGCTGGTCAACAACTACGACTGGATGAAGGACATCTCGTTCCTCGAATTCATCCGCGACATCGGCAAGTGCATCACCGTCAACTACATGATGGCTAAAGACTCGGTCAAGAAGCGTTTCAGCGGCGAGGGCGACGGCATGTCGTTCACCGAATTCACCTACCAGCTGGTACAGGGCTTCGACTTCCTGCACCTCTACCAGACGATGAACTGCAAGGTGCAGCTGGGCGGCGCCGACCAGTGGGGCAACATCACCACCGGTACGGAGCTGATCCGCCGCAAGCTGGGCAGCGAAGCCGAGGCGTTCGCCATCACCTGCCCGCTCATCACCAAGGCCGACGGCACGAAGTTCGGCAAGACCGAGAGCGGCAACGTATGGCTCGACCCGCGCTACACCTCGCCCTACAAGTTCTACCAGTTCTGGCTCAACGTCAGCGACGAGGACGCCAAGCGTTACATCCGCATCTTCACGCTGCTGGACCGCGAGACCGTCGAGGCGCTGACCGCCGAACATGAAGCGGCGCCCCACCTGCGCATACTGCAGAAGCGGCTGGCGCAGGAGATCACCACGATGATCCACTCCAAGGAGGAGTACGAAAAGGCCGTCGAGGCTTCGGCGATCCTCTTCGGCGGATCGACCTCGGAGGCGCTGCGCAAACTCGACGAAGAGACACTGCTGCAGGTGTTCGAGGGCGTGCCGCAGTTCCGCATCGCCCGCGCCGAGCTGGGGCTGCCGTTCGTGGACCTCTGCGCCGAGAAGGCGCAGGTCTTCCCCTCGAAGGGCGAATGCCGCAAGATGGTGCAGGGCGGCGGCGTGTCGCTCAACAAGGAGAAGGTCGCCGACGCGGCGCGCGAGGTGACCGAAGCGGACCTGATCGCCGGCAAGTACCTGCTGGTGCAGAAGGGCAAGAAGAATTACTTCCTCCTGATCGCCGAATAAGATGGAGTACCGCATCGTTCTCTCGCGGATGGAGTTCCGGGCGCTGCACGGCTGCTACGAACTGGAACGCAAGGTCGGCAACCGTTTCACGGTCGATCTGGAACTGACGGCAGAGCTGGGCGACGCCGCCGTGCAGGACGACGTGCGCAAGACGGTCAATTACCTGACGGTCTACGAAGTGGTGCGGATGCAGATGCGCATCACGCAGCACACCATCGAACGGGTGGCGATGAACATCATCGAAGCGATTTACGCCGCCTTCGCGCAGGTACGGCATGTAAAATGCACCGTATCGAAACTGGCGCCGCCGCTGGGCGGAAAACTTGAGAAAGTGAGCGTCGTGCTGGAGAAATAGGACGGGTGTGCGCCATGCGCGCACCCGTTTCCGATAATAAACAGGTTAGGTTATGCATCATAAGGAGAGTCGCGCCACGCTGGGTGGCAAATTGAGCGCCGTGCTCGTCGCGGCGGGCAGCTCCGTGGGGCTGGGCAACATCTGGCGGTTTCCGTACGTCGCCGGAGACAACGGCGGCGGAGCCTTTCTGATTATCTACATCCTCTGCGTACTGCTGCTGGGGCTGCCGCTGATGATCGCGGAGTTCTCCGTGGGACGGGCGTCGCACCTCAATGCGGTGGGCGCCTACCGGAAGCTGAACCGCCGATGGAGTTTTCTGGGTTACAACGGCGTGCTGGCGGCATTTCTGATTCTGGGATTCTATTTCGTGGTTTCGGGATGGACGGCCGAATACATGGTACACTCCGCCACGGGCGAGATCGCCCGCTACTCTACGGCCGAGGAGTACAAAAACCTCTTCGAAACCTTCATCAGCAATCCGTGGCGGCCGGTTCTCTACACCTGTCTGTTCGTGCTGGCGACCCACTTCGTGATCGCACTCGGCGTGCAGAAGGGCATCGAGCGTTCGGCCAAGATTCTGATGCCGCTGCTCTTCGTCATCCTGATCATCCTGTCGGTCCACTCGCTGCTGATGCCGGGCGGCGAAGCGGGACTGAAATTCCTTTTCGCTCCGGATTTCTCGAAAGTGACGCCCACGACGGTGCTCGTCGCGCTGGGACAGGCGTTCTTCTCGCTCTCGATCGGCATCGGGACGATGGTCACCTACGCCTCGTATTTCAAGCCCGACACCAACCTGCGCCATACGGCGCTCAACGTCACGATCCTCGACACGCTGGTAGCCGTTCTGGCCGGCGTGGTGATCTTCCCGGCGGTATTCAGCGTGGGCATCGAGCCTTCGTCGGGTCCTTCGCTGGTGTTCATCACCCTGCCGAGCATCTTCAACGACATGCCCCTGAGCATGGTCTGGTCGTCGGTATTCTTCCTGCTGCTGGTCGTGGCAGCGCTCACCTCGACGATCTCGCTGCACGAAGTGGTGACGGTCTACCTGCATGAAGAGTGGCACCTGAGCCGCAAGACCGCGGCATGGCTGACGACCGCCGCAACGGCCGCGCTCGCATCGCTGGCGTCGCTGTCGCTGGGCGTGCTGAGCGGCTGGACGATCTGCGGACTTTCGCTTTTCGACTCGCTCGACTTCCTGACGGCCAACATCCTGCTGCCCGCAGGCGGATTCTTCACCTGCGTCTTCGTCGGCTGGAAACTCGACCGGCAGATACTCAGGGACCAGATCACCAACAACGGGGAGCTGAAATTCCGCATTTACGGCGTCTTCATCTTCCTGCTGCGCTATGTCTGCCCGGCCGTGCTGCTGCTGATCTTCCTCGACAACCTTGGCGTATTTTAACGCCGGGCCGACGGCAATAGCAAAAACCTGAAACCAATAACAACCCGAACCATGAAACATCCGCTACTTCTACTGCTGATCTGCTGCGGGCTTTGCACCGCAGTTTCCGCCCGTCCGATCCGGGGAACCGTCAAATGCGGCGGCAGGCCGCTCGCCGGAGTCGCCGTGACGGACGGCTACACCTTTGCGCAAAGCGACGCGCAGGGGGCGTTCGCCCTCGATGCCGACGACGAGGCGTTATTCATCAGCGTCGTGACCCCGGCGGGGTACATTGCACCGCTGAAAGAGGGCGTCCCGCAGTTCTATCTGCCCTACACCCCTTCGGCCAAACGCTTCGACTTCGAGCTGCAGGCGTGGCCCGGAACCGCGGCATGTTACGAACTGCTGGCCATCGCCGACCCGCAACCCAAGACCGACGAGCATTTCGAACGGCTCCGCACCGAGATAATCCCGCCGCTGCAGGCCGCAACGGCCGCAAAAAAGGCGCAGGGAGTCGATCAGGCCGTCATTCTGCTGGGCGACATCGTGTGGGACTCGCCCCAGTTGTTCGCCAAAGTCAGGGAGCAGTTCGCATCGCTCGGAATCCCCGTTTACGGCGTGATCGGCAACCACGACCACGACCTGAACAAATTCACCGACCGCGAAGCCACCGAAAACTACCGGTCGCATTTCGGCCCCACCTATTATGCCTTCGACATGGGCCGCACCCACTACGTCGTTCTCGACGACATCGTCTACCACGGCGCCCGCAAATACGACGAGCAGATAGACTCGATGCAACTGCGCTGGGCGGCAGCCTACGCCGAACGTCTGCCGGCGGGTTCGCGCGTCTGCTTCGCGATGCACGCTCCGGCCATGAAGTCGTGGCGCGACGAACGCCGCGTCATGGAGTCGGCCGAAACCCTGATGGACGCCTTTGCTGGCCATGAAATCCATTTCATATCGGGACATACGCACATCAACTCGAATTTCGACATCCGCGAAGGCGCGATGGAACACAACGTGGCGCAGATATGCGGCAACCTCTGGCGGGACCCGATCAACCGCGACGGCACGCCCAAAGGCTGGCAGCTTTTCCGCGAATGCGGCGAGGATTTCGCGTGGACCTACCAGAGTCTGGAGATGCCCGAAGCCCGGCAGCTGCGCGTATGGGGTCCCGGCACGGCGGAGGACTACCCCGCTTCGGTGATCGCCAAGGTATGGAACTGGGATTCCTACTGGACGGTCGTATGGTATGAGGACGGCCGCTACCGCGGCTCCATGCAGCGCATCTGGTTCAACGATCCCGACTACATCGCCAACATCGACTCGCTGAAGGCCGCCGGGAAGACGGTATCCAAGTCGCAGCGGCCGCGCACGACGCACTTCTACTTCAAGGCCCGGCCTTCGGCGTCGGCCCGCGAGATCGAAGTCGTCGCCACCGACCGTTCCGGCCGCCGTTACTCGGAGCGCATAACGCTCCCGGCGAAGGAATAGGGACTAAAGGCAGACAGGCCGCCGCAGGCAGATAAGGCTGACGGCAAACAGACACGCAGACAAGGCGCTGCGGACAGACAAACCTGACACAGACAAAGGCAGACGCAGACAAATAAGGCTGACGGAAAACAAAGACCGATGCAGGCAGACAAGGCTGACGGCAAACAGGTACACAGACCGCCGCTGCGAATGCGGCCGCCAGAGACCGAAAAAAAAACGGAGAGTCGTACGACTCTCCGTTTTTCATGTATCTGCGTCGCTGCCGATCAGTTGATATTCCGCCGGTCGGGTTCGTGGTCCGGCGAAGCGGCTTCCATCTCGATCTGCAGTTTGACCATATTGACGGCCGTGGCGGCGGCTTCGTCGCCCTTGTTGCCGTGACGGCCTCCGCAGCGGTCCAAAGCCTGCTGCATGTCGTTCACGGTCAGCACACCGAAGGCGATGGGCATGTTCCACTGGATTTGCAGCTGCGTGATGCCCTGCGTAACGCCCTGACAGATAAAGTCGAAATGACGGGTATCTCCCTGAATGACGCAGCCCAGCGCGATCACGGCGTCCACGTCGGTATATTCGGCGAAGAACTGCGCGCCGAGGGCCAGTTCGAACGTCCCCGGAACATACTTGATCTGGATGTTCAGGTCGGGACATCCGGCGGCGCGGAGCGTCCGCACGGCGCCTTCGAGCAGAGCTTCGGTGACCTCGCGGTTCCACTCGGCCACGACGATTCCGAACCGCATGTCCGCGGCCGAAGGCAGGGGTGAGTCGAATTTGGAAAGGTTGTGATTCTTGGTCGCCATAGTCCCGGTTATTTCACGCTGCCGAGGAGCTTCTCCGCCTCACGCGCATCCGTCGATGCGGGATAGGAGGTCAGAATCTGCTCGTAAAATGCGGCTGCCTTTTCGTTGTTGCCCTGAGCCTGCTCGGCCAGACCCGCCTTGCGCAGGTACATCGGTGCCGTCAGGTTGTTGTCGGCGGCCTTGACGGCCTGCTCGTAGAATTTCACCGCCTTGGCGTAGTTCTGCTGCTCGACGGCGATGTCGCCCTGCAGGCCCAGATTCTGGGCGTTGATGAGCGCTCCGGGGATGCCCTTGACCGGCGAGTATTTCGCCAGATATTTGGCGGCGTTCTCCAGATCGCCCGTCTTCAGGTAGCAGATACCCGCATAGTGCTTGGCGAGGTTGCCCGAAGGCGTCGAACCGTACTCTTCGATCACGTCGAGGAAGCCGGCGCCGTTGGCGTCGCCTTCGAGTGCGAGCTGATAATCCGGATTCTGCTCCTCGAAACGGTACTGAGCCTCGGCGATCCGCTCGGCGGCTTTGGTGGCGCGAGGGGCTACGATCAGTGCGCGGTATCCGAAAATAAGGGCTGCAAGAACCAGCAATCCCAGAAAAATATACGCCATGTTACGGCCGTTTTTCTCGAAGAAAAGCTCAGTTCTGTTCATTGCTTCGCCGAGGGTCTCCTGCTCGGCTACATGCTGCTTTGCCATATGAAAAATATCTTGTTTTAGTTAAATTTCGGTATGTTAGTCTGCAAAGATACAAAACTATTCAGAATGTGCAATGCGCTGTCCGCTTTTTTTGTATCTTTACAAAAAACAGACGGCGCCCCGTACGGGCGGCACTTCGGCAAATCGCAAACAAGTTTGCATTTGCACTCACCTTGCATTATCTTTGGGCTATGTTTCTGAAGAAAATATCGCTGCTGAATTTCAAAAATATCGAACAGGCGGAGCTTGCCCTCTGCCGGGGCGTCAACTGTCTGGTAGGCGACAACGGAGCCGGCAAGACCAACGTCATCGACGCGGTCTACTACCTGTCGATGTGCAAGTCGTCGCTGCCCATGACCGACGGGCAGAGCATCCGCCACGGCGCCGACTTCTTCCTCGCCGAAGGGCAGTATCTCACCGACGGGGGAAAGAGCGAAAACATCGTGTGCTCCTTCTCGCGCAAAGGCGGCAAAGTGCTCAAACGCAACGGCAAGGAGTACGAACGGCTCTCGGACCACGTGGGGCTTGTTCCTGCCGTGATCGTATCGCCGGCGGACAGCGCCCTGATCAGCGACGCCTCGGACGAACGGCGCCGCTACCTCAACGCCTTCATCTCGCAGCTGGACCGGAGCTATCTGACCGCCGTGATGCGCTACAACGCCGTGCTGGCCGAGCGCAACCGGCTGCTCAAGAACATGCCCGACGAGACGATGCTGCAGATTTACGACATGCAGCTCGTCGAACAGGGCGAGCGGATTCACGCCCGGAGGCGGGAGTTCGCCGAGCGGCTGCAACCCGTGGCGGCGGAGTATTACCGCATACTTTCGGGCGACCGCGAGCAGGTCGAACTGCACTACAAATCGGAACTGAACGACCGTCCGTTCGGTGAGATTCTCCTCGCCGCGCGGCAGAAGGATCTGGCCAACGAGTTCACCACGTCGGGCATTCACCGCGACGATCTGGTGCTCCGAATCGGCGGCTACCCCTTGCGCAAATACGGCTCGCAGGGCCAGCAGAAGTCGTTCCTGATCGCCCTGAAACTGGCCCAGTACACAATAGTCGCGCAGGAGAAAGGCGAGAAGCCGATCCTGCTGCTCGACGACCTGTTCGACAAGCTCGATGCGGGGCGCGTGGAACAGCTCATACGGCTGGTGTCGGAAGATTCGTTCGGGCAGATCGTCATTACGGACTGCAACCCCACCCGTCTGCGCCGGATTCTGGACAAGGCCGGCGGGGCGTACTCCCTCTTCACGGTCGAAAACGGCGGCATCGGGCAGGAGACCGCAACGGCCGGAGCGCCGGCTTGCGGCGGGCAGCTTCCGGCCGAAGAGAGCGCGAAGGAAGCAGCGGACCGAACGCGGCATGCCGGGCCGCAGGAGGCTGGGGCTGCGGAAGAAATCCGGACGGCAGCGGTGCAAGGCGAAGCTTCGGAGGATTTACGCAACGCAGCGGCCGCAGGCGAAAAATCCGGCGGACAGGACGCCTGCGGAACAGATACGGCAGACACGGCATCCGGCGGAAAGGAGGGAGCGCGATGAGACGGACCAAGACGATGCTGATGGGCGACCTGCTGGAAGAGTTTTTCAAACGCCCCTATGTCGCGGCCAAAGTAGCCGAAGGGAAGCTGCCCGACACATGGCGCGCCGTCGTGGGCGACCGCGCCGCGGACTTCACCACGGAACTGAAGCTGGAAAACCACATTCTCTATGCCCGCATCCAGTCGAGCGTGCTTCGTTCGGAACTCTTCTACCAGCGCGAAGCGCTCAAGGAGGAGCTGAACCGGCGTTCCGGCGTCCGGATCGTCAATGCGGTGATTATCAGGTAGATTTTCGGAACGACAAGAAACGAAAGATACGGGAGATACGGGAGATACGAGAGATTCGGGAAATACCGGAGCAACGGCAAATAAGAGAGATAAGAACACGGCAGGCACGAAAAATACAGGAGATACGACAAAAATACGGACACACGAAAAGGCTGGGGCTGGGGCTGGGGCAGAGACACAAACTGAGACTGAGACAGACTGAAACAGACTGAAACAGACTGACTGCCTGAGAAACACGGAAAATGCCGGGGCATACTTTCCGCCCCGCTCCGGATCACACAAAAAAAAAGATGCGCCTGATGAGGGCGCATCCTTTTTTTATCCGGCCGGGCCGACCGGGCGAACCGGTCATTCCGTCCCGCGGGGATTATTGGATAATCGCGGCGCGGTTGGCAGCCTGAACCTTCTTGAAGGGATCGGGGGAGTTGCCCTTACCCTCGTAATTCAACTGCTTGGGATTCACGCCCTTCGATACGAGGAAGTCGTAAACCCGCTTGGCGCGGTGCTCGGCGACGCGCTTGTTGCCGGCAGCGGTACCCGTCTGCTGGTCGGCGTGACCCACGATCTGGTAAACGGCATCCTTCGAGCCGCTCTTGATCTGCTCGGCGATCAGCTCCAGACGCGTCTTCTCCTGCGGCGTCAGCACCGACATGCTGTAATCGAAGAGAATGATCGAAGTGTCGGCCAAAGCGGCTTCGTCGGCGGCGACAACCGTTGCGACGGCAGCAGCTGCCGCGGCATCGGCGGCGGCGTTCTGAGCGGCGGCAGCCTGCGCCTGAGCGGCGGCGAGCTGCTGAGCCAGCTGGGCGTTCTCAAGCTCGGCGGCTTCGACAGCGGCCATGCTTGCGGCAACGGCGTCTTGGAACGCCTGAATGTCGGCAGCCGTATAGCCCGCTACGCCGCGCTGCCAGCCGCGCTTGTTAAAGCGGTAGGTGAAGCCCGCAGTAGCGCTGAAGCCGAACAGGTAGGAACCGTCCGTCTTCGCGGGGCATACGCGCGAAGGCGCCAGCATGCCTTTCAGCTCGATATTGAAGTCGAACGAACGTGACAAGCGGAATTTGTTGAGCAGACCGTAAGAGAATGCGAAAGCCTGATGCGTGCCGGTCATATTGTCCTCTTGGCTCTTGTCCGTGAAGTTCGTAGCCAGATAACCGAAGCCTACGAACGGCACCAGATAATAGGCCCGGTCGTCGCGGTAACCGCCCGCCCAGTTCGAGAAGTTAAGCATAAAGTCGGAATGCACGAAGAGGTAAGGCCACTTGAGTTTGCCCAGATCGGCGTCATAGTTGGCAAACTGACCGCCCTGCAGCTGCAGACGCATACCTACTACAGGATGCACCCATTTTACAAGCGAAAAGTTCGCTTCGAATCCGAGACGTTTTCCGAAAGACCCCGAATTGGAGCCGTTCGTCAGGGCAGTGCCTACACCGCCGCCCAGCGACATCTCCCAGTTATCCCAAAATCCATTGGACACAAAACCTGCAAAGCTCGGTTTTTTGGGCGTCTCCTGCGCCCATGCCGTCGTCGCGAATGCCACGACCGCAAGAATTAGAATAAGTTTTTTCATAGCTAACATTAGTTATTCCCAGTTGTAAAATTATAAATTAATTTTTCAAAATCCATTCATCGACAGCATGAAACGCAAAAACAGAGCCGAAAGCGACTAAAAAAGGCCGAAAACATACGTTTCCAGCCTTTTAATCTCAATATCAAATCTTTTCAGATCAGCCGCATTTCGAATAACCGCACGACATACAGGTCAGACAGCCGTTCTGGTAGGCCATATTCTCCTGTCCGCAGCTCGGACATTTGCCTTTCGACTTGGTGCCGTCCACGATATATTGCTTCAGCGCACGGCAGACGCCCGTCTTCCATGTGTTGATCGACTCGCTGTCCAGATGGAGCGACTCGATGAGCGAAACGGTCTTCTCGATCGGCATGCCGTGGCGCAATACGCCCGAAATGAGTTTGGCGTAGTTCCAGAACTCTTCGTCGAACAGACGCGAGATGCCGCCGATGGTATTCGTATAACCGTAACGGTCGGTATACTGGAAGTCGTAACGCTTGGTGCCGTCGTCCTCGCGGACCTTGATGATGAAGCCCTTGTTGATCTTGCGGGGAATATACATGGCGTCCTCCTCGATCTTACCCGTGAAGACCTCGTAGGGACGTCCGTCCTGAAGTCCCACAAAGGCGATCCAGTCCTCGGTGCCGTTCTTGAACCGCACGATGTCGGCAGGAATCGACTTGGGACGCTTCGCCACTTCGCCGGGATGCCCCTCGCACTTCTTTTTCTTGTTCTTGGAAGCCTTGTCGAGCAGCACGCCGTCGCGGCAGCCGTCGCGGTAAACCGTGACGCCCTTGCAGCCACACTCCCAAGCCGTGCGGTACACATCGGCGACGAGCGCTTCGGAGACATTGTTCGGCAGGTTCACCGTCACCGAGATCGAATGGTCCACCCATTTCTGGATCGCCCCCTGCATCTTGACCTTCGCCACCCAGTCGATGTCATTGGCCGTGGCGCCGTGGTAGGGCGAAGCCGCCACCCACTCGTTCAGCTCGGCATCCGAGATGGTCTCCAGTTTCGACGTATCGTATCCGTTCGCGTCCAGCCACTTGACGAAATTGTGGTGGTAGACGTTGTACTCCTGAAACTTTTCGCCCGTTTCGTCCTCGTAATCGACGTGCGTGTCGTGGTCCGAAGGGTTGATCTTGCGGCGGCGCTTGTAGACCGTGCGGAACACCGGTTCGATGCCCGACGTGGTCTGCGACATGAGCGACGTGGTGCCCGTCGGGGCGATGGTCAGCATGGCAATATTGCGGCGGCCGTTCTTCTCCATTTCGGCGTACAGCTCCGGATCGGCCTCGCGGATGCGGGCGATCATCGGGTTGTTCTTCTCCTTCGAAGCGTCGTAGATCGGGAACGCTCCGCGCTGGGCGGCCATCCGGACCGAAGCGCGGTAGGCTTCGACGGCCAGCGTCTTCTGCACCTCGACGGCGAAAGCGATCGCCTCGTCCGAGCCGTAAAGCAGCCCCAGCGCCGCGAGCATATCGCCCTCGGCCGTGATGCCGAGACCCGTGCGGCGGCCCTTCTGCGCCATGGTGCGGATCTTCTTCCACAACTCCAGCTCCACGCGGCGGACCTCCTCGTCTTCGGGGTCGGCGGCGATCTTGGCGATGATCTGCTCGACCTTCTCCAGTTCGAGGTCGATGATGTCGTCCATCATGCGCATGGCCTTGCCGACATGCGCCTTGAACCTGTCAAAATTGAACTTCGCCTCCTTGGTGAAGGGGTTGTCCACATAGCTCAGCAGGTTCATCGCCAGCAGGCGGCACGAATCGTAGGGGCAGAGCGGAATCTCGCCGCAGGGGTTGGTCGAAACCGTCACGAAGCCCTCGTCGGCATAGCAGTCGGGCACGCTCTCGCGGATGATCGTATCCCAGAACAGCACGCCCGGCTCGGCCGACTTCCATGCGTTGTGGATGATTTTATCCCAGAGTTTCTTGGCGTCGATGTCCTGCTCGTATTTGGGATGGTCCGACTTGATCGGGAACTGCTGGTGGTACTTCTTGCCCGCGATCGCGGCGCGCATGAATTCGTCGTCGATCTTGATCGAGACGTTGGCGCCCGTGACCTTGCCCGTATCGACCTTGGCGTCGATGAAACGCTCGGCGTCGGGATGCTTGATCGACAGCGAGAGCATCAGCGCTCCGCGGCGGCCGTCCTGCGCCACCTCGCGCGTCGAGTTGGAATAGCGCTCCATGAACGGAACGATACCCGTGGAGGTGAGGGCCGAGTTCAGCACGGGGCTGCCCGTGGGACGGATGTGCGAAAGGTCGTGCCCCACGCCGCCGCGGCGCTTCATCAGCTGCACCTGCTCCTCGTCCATGCGGAAAATGCCGCCGTACGAGTCGGCCGGGTTCTTATGGCCGATCACGAAGCAGTTCGAGAGCGAGGCCACCTGAAAGTTGTTGCCGATACCCGTCATCGGGCCGCCCTGCGGAATCACGTACCGGAAATGGTCGAGCAGCTCGAACACCTCCTCCTTGCTCATCGGATCGGGATACTTGCGCTCGATGCGCTCAATCTCGGCGGCGATACGCTCGTGCATCTGCTTGGGCGACGTTTCGTAAATATTGCCGAAAGAGTCCTTGAGGGCGTACTTGCTGACCCACACCGTTGCGGCGAGGTCGTCCCCTTCGAAATACTTTTTCGACTCGGCGACCGCATCGTTGTATTCGACTTTCTGCGGCGCCACGGGTTTTGCGGCTTTTGACATGACTATATTACTTTATTTCAGAATTTTAGCGTCGGAACGGACAAAGTCCGGTTTTACAAAAATGATTCTTTTATATGGAAAAAACCAGCGACGCACACCAATTTTATCCACAAGTTATTTACAAAAGGTGTAAAAGATGCGCCCCGCATACGTGAGACGCATTTATCGGCCGGCGGAAAACCGCGGCGCCGTTTCGGCGCACGGATACGGCCCTGAAAAGCACCAGCTACTTCACCGCCACGGCGTCGATCTCGACCAGCGCGCCCATCGGAAGCGCCGCCACCTGATAGCACACGCGGGCGGGCATCCGCTCGGTAAAGAACCGGGCGTAAACGGCGTTCATCGCGGCGAAATCGCCGATGTCCTGCAGCAGGACGGTGGTCTTAACCACGTCGCCGAGCGTATAGCCGCCCTCTTCGAGGATGTGGCGCAGGTTCGTAAGCGACCGGTGCGTCTGGGCTTCGACGCCTTCGGCCATTTTGCCGGTGGCGCCGTCGATCGGAAGCTGGCCCGAAACATAGAGCGCGCCGCCGGCTTCGACGGCCTGCGAATAGGGTCCCACGGCTTTGGGCGCATGGGGCGATGCGATAATCTTCTTCATAACGGGTATTTTTCAAATTTTACACAAAGGTACGATTTATTCCCTATATTTGCACAACACATATATAATAATATACTATGAAGATTTTGCTGAAAATCGCGGCCCTCGCCGCCGTTGCGGCCCTCGCCGCAGGGTGCTGCAGCTGCCGTTCCTACCAGAAGAAAAACCGCAGGCCGCTCGTCGGCACCGAATGGCAGCTCATTCAGCTGGGCGGCAAGGCCGTCAAACCCGAAGAGGGCAAATTCACGCTTACGTTTCTGGCCGAAGAGAACCGCATCGCGGGCGTCGGCGCCTGCAACCGCATCATGGGGAGGTACGAAGCGACCGAGAAGGGCGTGCTGAAGATCGGGCCGCTGGCATCGACGATGATGGCATGCCCCGGCATGGAGCAGGAGGACGCGTTCACCAAGGCGCTCGAATCGACGACGCACTACGATATGGACGGACCGATGCTGCTCCTGCTGAGCGACGGCGAACTGCGGGCCGTATTTCAGGCGAAGCCCTGAGACGAAGCACGGGCGCAGCAAAAGCGGGGAGAACTTTCGTATCTCCCCGCTTTTCGATTTTACGGTTTAAGAGCCGAAGCGCCGACTGCGTCTCTCTTCGGCACGTCATACTGCTCGCGCAACACTTGCTCCAAGACTTCGCGGCGAAGCCGTTGAAGCGTCGACAGTTCGTTTTCATACGCTTCGATGCGGGCGTCACGGATTTGCAGTGTGCGCATCGTCTCCGAATAACGCTTGAACAACGGCTCGACAGGCATCACACGCCCCTCAGCCTGATAATGATTCAGCAAAAAACGCGCGACGGCAATATTCCGCGCACGCAAGGCATCCTGCCGTGCTTTCAGGGCCGGGGCATATTCGCTGTTTTTCCTGCGCAGACGGTCGTACATCAGGTTATATTGCTCCCGGTTGGCATTCTTCCGATCCTTGTCGTCCACATTCTGCAGCGCGACGTATTCGCGGTGGATGGCATCGTATTTGGGATCGCTCTTCAATACTTTCGTATAGACATCCGCCGCTTTGCGGTACTGCGCATCGAGTACGGCAATCGCCGACACGGTATCGCAGAGAGCCGAATAATCCAATCCGGGATAAGTCATAATATCGGGTACGATGCGCGCCTGTTCGGCATAGTCGAAATAGGTCTCCCACACCAGCCGATTCAATTCCAGCGTAAGTTCCCCGATCCGGGCTTCGATCCGGGCGAGCTTTTCCGAGAAATTGTCAAGCATCGTACACTCCGGAGCCGCCGGCGGCTCCGGACAACAGCACAAAGTCTCCGGAAGATCGATAATTTCGGGTTGGCTTGCGACAGCTGACACAGCACAAAATAACAGCGTCGCACTCAGGGTAACCGTAACGGAATTGGCCCTTTTCATCGTTTTCATACTATTTTGCATTAAATATATGGAATTTATCGTTACGCAGCATCAATAGATGCCGAAAAAGATGAAATTTCCACAAAATCCGCCGCAAAACTTAACTTCCTGCAAAAGCGCAGATTTCACACAGATCCAGACAGACAACAATGAGGCCCCGCATGACGGACACAGAGCTCCTCCCCCGCCACCGAGCCGGCAAACACATCGAATGCTTTGCAAGGCTTTACAGCCGCCATACGAAAAGCGCATGCCGCCAGTCTATTTCGGGTCCCGGCAGGAATAAAAAGGGGAGGACTTTCGGACAGTCCTCCCCTTTTTCATACGGCTCGCCGCGTCTATTTCAGGTGCGGATTCAGGCTGCGCCATTCCTCCACGGGCGGGATGATACCCATCGAAATCACCTCGTCGCGCAGTTTGCAGAGGTGTTCGTAGCTGGCGGCGAGGGTCTTGTTCTCCTCGGCCGTGCCCTGCACGTTCTTGTAGCTGACGCCCTCCTTGGTGATCTGGGTCTCCATAGCCATCAGGATATGCTTGAACTCATCGTTGTGCACGAATACGCCGGCCGGATAGCCGAACGGCTTGCCGCCCATGGCCGCAGCGATCATGCAGATCGACAGGTAGGCCGGGCTTTGGAACGACGAGCGGCCGCGCAGGTCGATGATATGCTTGCCGCCCTGAATCACACGCTGCTGCAGGTCGTGCCAGTCGCCTTCGGGCATTTCATGGCCGATCAGCTCCGAAAGAGGACGTCCGGCGACGAGCGTCGTCGAGGCGAAGACGGCCATCTGCTCGCCGTGGCCGCCGTAGGTGCGGCAGTTGCGGATTTCGTCGGGCGAAATCTTGAAATACTTGGCCAGCTCCGAACGCAGGCGCGTGCTGTCCAGCGCGGCAAGGGTCGAAAGCTGCGAGGGACGGATGCCCGCATAGATCAGCGTTACCAGTCCCGTGATGTCGGCGGGATTGAAAACCACGACCACATGCTTCACACCGGGGCAGTAGGTCTTGATGTCCTTGCCCAGCTGCGCGGCGATCTCGGTATTGCCTTTCAGCAGGTCTTCGCGCGTCATGCCCGCCTTGCGCGCCGCGCCGCCCGACGAAACGACATACGAAGCGTCCGTAAGAGCCTCCTTGATATCGCTCGTCCAAGTGATGTTCACCCCTTCGAACGCGCAGTGATAAAGCTCCTCGGCCACGCCTTCGAGCGCGGGAGCGTACGGGTCATACAGGCAGATGTTCGGCGTAAGGCGCATCATCAGCGCCGTCTGGGCCATGTTCGAGCCGATCATACCGGCCGCGCCCACGATCGTGAGTTTGTCGTTTGTCAGAAATTCCATAACTGAAACTATTTTAAATTGGGTACGATCCCGTACCCGGGTCTTATTTGCTGAAGCGGAACGTAAATTCGTTCTTCGCGTCGCGCATCCAAGCGAACTGCCGCGTAGTGGGCGAAATGGCGAACAGGGGCGAGAAAGTCGTCGCCTTCACCGTCACGCCGTCGGGCATGAACTCCAGAATGCGTATCCAGCCGTCGCCGCCGTTACCCTCGTAACCGCCGCCCATCGACTGCGCGTCGAAGAGCATCTGGTGTACGTCTTTTCCGGCGCTGTTTCTGTCGGTGCGGAACCCGCTTCCCGAAATGTGGCCGCAGACCACCAGTTCGATGTTGGAAGCCGGGCGGACCAGTTTCTGCCAGAGATCCTCGCCGTTGCTGGCGTCGGGAAGCGGCAGTCCCTTGATCTTCACGATCCTGCCGTTGCGCACCAGCGGTTCGTAGCTCGTCACCTTGCAGGGGCCGGAAAGCCGCTGGTCCTTGGCATCGAGGTAAGCGTGGGTCATCAGCACGATCCGGTGATCGGCGTACTCCTCCAGCCCCGCCACCTGCTGCGCCCACTTCATCACCGTATCGCGGGGCGCGAACTCCATATTCAGGAAAAGGTAGTCCTTGCCGTCGGGGGCCTTCAGTTCGAAGGCGCAGTTCTCGACGGCGGGATTCTCGTCCGAATCGAGTCCGAACTGGCAGATCGCCGCCGCGTTGAGCGGGTTGCGGCCGATCGGGAAATATTCGTTCAGGTGCGTGCGCCGCGCGCCGCTGCGGGTATAGGTGTAGTCGTGGTTGCCGGTGGCGACCAGATAGGGCACGCGGCCGTCCAGCACGTCGAACGCATCGGCCATGCCCTGCCATTGGCGCACCGAGGTCAGGTCGCCTGAAAAACCGTTGCCGATGCGGTCGTTCTGCTCGACCACGTCGCCCACGCAGAGCACCATCCGAACGTTCAGCCGCTCGATGTTGTCGGCGATCCACGCCGTCATCAGGCGGGCGATGGGCTGGCTGGCTTCGTTCTTGGCATATCCCTGCAGGTCGGGGATCACCACGACGCTCCACGATTCGGGATTCTCCAGCGCGGGTTGCCGGTATTCCTCCTGCGCCGCAGCGGGCAGGCTCCACAACATGGCAGCCAACGCCGCGAGGGTCATTATTCCTCTTTTCATTTTTCGTACCGTTTATTTGTCGGGCCGCGAATCATTCGACTTCGCGGCGGTTCCGCAAAGCATGCGTGATGGTCAGCTCGTCGACGTATTCCAGCTCGTCGCCGAAGCCGATGCCGCGGGCGATCGAGGTGACTTTCACGCCGGGGAACTGCCGCAGGCGGTTCATCAGGTAGAAGAGCGTCGTCTCGCCCTCGACCGAAGTCGAAATGGCGAGAATCACCTCCTTCACGCCGCCGCGGGCGATGCGTTCGGTCAGCAGGTCGATCTTCAGATCCGAAGGCGAAATGCCCTGCATCGGCGAAATGACCCCGCCCAGCACGTGGTAGAGCCCCTTGTACTGGTGGGTATTCTCGATCGAAAGCACGTCGGCGACCTGCTCCACGACGCAGATCGTGGTCCGGTCGCGCTCGTCGTCCAGACAGATCGGGCACACCTCCTCGTCCGAAAGGTTGTTGCACTCGGCGCAGTATTTCACGTCATTGCGGAAACGGTCGATGCTCTCCGTCATTTCGGCCACCGACTCCCGCTCCATGCGCAGGATGTGGATGGCGAGGCGCAGCGCCGTACGGCGCCCCACGCCCGGAAGCTTCGACAACTCGCCGACGACGTCCTGTAGTAATTTAGACATTCAGATCGTTTCGATTTTGCGGCACTCCAGCCACCCTTTCTTGCCGTCGGCGATCACCACTTCGCACCAGTCGTCGAGCCGGTTCGTGATCGTCACGACCGTGCCTTCGTGCAGCACGAAAAGGTCGGTGGACGACTTGTCGGGCGAACTCTTGACCGCCGTAGAAGCGGTCATGACCACGGCCGAAGTGTCGTCGAGCATCTCGCGGCGTTCGCCCAGCGCGAACCACGTCGTCAGCATGCACAACAGCACGGCGACGACGGTGCCGTAGAACCCGGCCTTGCGCAGCGAAAGCCGCTGGGCCAGCAGGTAGACCAGAAACAGCGCCAGCGCACAGGCCAGCAGCACCAGCGAAAGGACGCTCCACGCCGTACAGCTCATCGTGTGGCGGGCTTCGCGCATCCACGTCACGAAGAAGAATTCGGGAATGTCCTCGATGTTGTCCTTCGTGCGGGCTTCGGCGACGCTCAGGTTGTGGCGGATGTCGTCGTTGCCGGGAGCCAGCCGCAACGCCCGTTTGTAATAGAGGATGGCCTTGCCGATGCGGTCCTCCTTGAAGTAGGCATTGGCGAGGTTATAGTAGAGTTTCACGGAGCTTACCCCGCGGGAAAGAATCTCTTCGTAGACTTCGGCGGCCGAATGGAAATTGCCGTTGATATAGGCCGTGTTGGCCATGTCCCACAACTCATCGGTCGTGGGCCGGGGCGCGGACTCGCTCTGCTCCGCCGCCGGCTGCGCAAGGCTGTCGGCAGGCTCCTGCGCATAGGATGCCAGACACCCCAGCAGCAGGACGAGACAAACTGAAATTCGTTTTTTCATAGCTGTTCCTATCGTTTTATCATCGCTTCGATCCGCGAAATGATATCGACGCCCTCGCCGTAGACCTCGGTCATCCGGGCCGATGCGGCCGGCGAATACTGCGCCTCGTCGCACTTGGTGATGATGGCCGTGAAACGCTGCGACTCCTCGGACGAGACGCCGCGTTTGTGCAGCTCCTCGCGGACGTTCTCCTTCGTGAGATTGGCGACCGGAATGTTGAACTTGTCGCTCATGTAGCCCCACAACGCGCGGAGCATCTCCTCGTAGAACGCATGGCGGTTCTGCTCCTCCATGTAGCGTTTGGCGGCGCGGAAACGCTGCACGGCGACCTTGTTGGCGCGCTTGCCCCGCAGCAGGGCCACGTTCTGCGACTCGCGGATCTGCCGGCGCAGCGCGACGTAGACCATTGCGAAGAGGATCAGGATGCCGAAGAACAGCACCCAGTAGGCCGCGCTGAAGAGGAACGGTTCGCGGACCGAACGCAGCTGCGGACTGCCCAGCTTGATGAAGCGGATATCCTGTCCGAGCAGCTTGACCTCCTCCTTCGACATACCGCGGCCCTGCACCACGAGAGCGTCGCCGCCGCCCTTGGCGTCGGGCGTGATCTCCAGCTCCAGCGCCTTCGACTTCAGCGTCATGTACTGCATGCGCGACGGGTCGAAATAGCTGAATTCGACGGGTTCCACCTCGTACGTGCCTTCGGCGCGCGCGATGAAGGGATATTCGAACTGGCGGTAGCCGGAGATGCCGGCCGCCGAGGTGTTGATCGACTCGGTGGTCTTGACGTTATACTGCTCGAACGAAGCGGGGAGCGTCAGTTTGGGGGCCTGCACGAACGTAAGGTTGCCCGTGCCGGAGATCTTCACCGTATAGGTCGCCGCGGAGTTGGCGGCCAGCCGCTCCTGCGGAAGCACGGCGTCCATCGTGAAACTGCCCACGGCGCCGCTGAAGCTGGCGGGAGCGCCCGCTGGCAGCGGCTTGACGGCGATGTTGATGCGCGGACTCTGCACCTTGCGGGGCACGTTGACGAAGTCGGGACCGCCCCCGAAGAAGGGATCCACGTTGCGGCGTCCCGGCACCACGACCTGCGCCACGGCCGTCAGTTCGGCCGGCTCGATCACGAGCGTCCCGGCCTGCTGCGGGTAGAGCAGGTACTCCTTGGCCACGAGCGTCTCATAGACCTTGCCGTTGAAGGTCTCGCGCTGGCGCCGGGCATTGTCGGTATTGAGCTCCTGCGCCCAGAATCCGTTGAACGACGGGAATTTCACGTCGTTGTATCCCACGACCGGCACCCGCTCGTACAGCTTGAACGTCACGCGCAGCGGCTCGCCCTTGTAGACCGAGGTCCGCGACACGACGGCGCGCAGCAGAATGTCGTCCTTGGCGATCTGGTTCTGCGCCGTAACGTCCGGCGAGGAGTCCTCGCGCGGCCGGGACTGCGTGCCGCCGGCGCCGGGGGACTTGCCCTCGTTCACGATCTCGATCGGCAGGGCGTTGGAACGGTAGACGGTGCCGTCCACCGTGACTTCGGCAGCCCCGACGGTGACGTTGCCCGCAGCCTGCGGAAGCAGGACGTAGGTGATCGTGTAATTGATGCTTTTGGTCATCGCTCCGTTGACGATCTGGATCGACTGGCCCGACGACTCGGCCGGGCCGGCGATCACGTCGAATCCGTCGAACGAAGGCGCCTTGAACGTCCCCTTGTCGGGATAGGCGTTGAGCGCGAACTCCACGCGGAACGCTTCGCCGACGGCGACCGTCAGCGGAGAGCTGGCCTCAAAAGTGACCTTCTCGGCAGCCGATGCCGAGAAGATCGCCAGCGCGAAGAGCGCCGTCAGGGATATTTTCGCAATGAAATCTCTCATTGAGCCTTACAATAAAATCTTTCTTCAGATTTTACAACGTAAACTTTTGCCCGTTAGTATATCTCCGGGCCGTTTTTTAATGTTTGAAATCGGCAAAAAAGTCGTTGCCCTTGTCGTCGACGATGATGAACGCCGGGAAGTTCTCGACGTAGATCTTGCGGACAGCCTCCATGCCCAGTTCGGGGAAGTCCACGACCTCGACCGACTTGATTGAGTTCTTGGCCAGAATAGCCGCCGGGCCGCCGATCGAACCGAGGTAGAAACCGCCGTGCTTGCGGCAGGCGTCGGTGACCTGCTGCGAGCGGTTGCCCTTGGCCACCATCACCAGCGAACCGCCGTGCGACTGAAACAGATCCACGTAGGGGTCCATGCGTCCGGCCGTCGTGGGGCCGAACGAGCCCGAAGCCATGCCCTCCGGCGTCTTGGCCGGACCCGCGTAGTACACCGGGTGCTTCTTGAAGTATTCGGGCATGGGCTTGCCCTCGTCGAGCATCTGCTTGATGCGGGCGTGGGCGATGTCGCGCGCCACGATCAGCGTGCCCTTCAGGTTCAGGCGCGTCTTGATCGGATATTTGGTAAGGATTTCGCGGACCTTGTCCATGCCTTCGTCGAGGTCGATGTCCACGGCGGGCGACATGGCGGGCGCCTCGGCGGGCAGGAAGCGGGCGGGGTTCTTCTCCAGCGCTTCGAGGAAGATGCCGTCGGGCGTGATCTTGGCCTTGATGTTACGGTCCGCCGAGCAGCTGACGCCGATGGCCACGGGGCACGAAGCCGCATGGCGCGGGGCGCGGATCACGCGCACGTCGTGTACGAGGTACTTGCCGCCGAACTGCGCGCCGACGCCGCTCTCCTGACAGATCTTGAGCACCTTCTCCTCCCATTCGAGGTCGCGGAAGCAGCGGCCTCCCTCGTTGCCCGAAGTGGGCAGTTCGTCGAGGTAGCCGGCCGAGGCCTTCTTCACGGTCGAAAGGCACATTTCGGCCGACGTGCCGCCGATGCAGATCGCGAGGTGGTAAGGCGGGCAGGCCGACGTGCCGAGGTCGAAGATATGCTGTTTGATGAATTTCGTGAGCGACTCCTCGTTCAGCAGCGCCTTGGTCTGCTGGTAGAGGAAGGTTTTGTTGGCCGAGCCGCCGCCCTTGGTGATGAAGAGGAATTCGTATTCCATGCCCGGACGGCCGCCGTAGATGTCGATCTGGGCCGGCAGGTTGGTGCCCGAATTCTTCTCGTCGGTCATCGTGAAGGGCACGACCTGCGAATAGCGCAGGTTGCGGTCCTTGTAGGTTTCGTAAACGCCCTTCGCGATGCACGCGGCGTCGTCGGCCCCCGTGTAGACGTCCTCGCCCTTATGGCCGATGCAGATGGCCGTGCCGGTGTCCTGACAGGTCGGCAGCTCGCCCTCGGCCGCAACGACCTGATTCAGCAGCATGGTGTAGGCCACGAACTTGTCGTTGTCGGTAGCTTCGGGATCTTCGAGGATGTTGCGCAGTTTCTGCAGGTGCGCGGCGCGCAGACAGAACGACACGTCGCAGTAAGCGGCCTTCGACAACAGTTCGAGACCCGCGGGGTCCACCTTCAGGATTTTACGTCCGTCGCACTCGACGACCTTCACGTAATCCTTCGTCAAAAGACGGTACTCAGTTTTGTCCTCCCCCACGGGGAACGGCTCCTGATAAATAAAGTCAGCCATAATGGTAGTTTGTTTATGTTTGTAGTATCAATATCCTTGCAATCCTTGCAGTCCGCCCCGACGTTTCGGCCGCCGCGGGGCGCGGAAGGCCGTCCGCGATTCGGGAATCCCCGGAGCTAAAGCCATGCAAAAATACAAAAAACAATCCGGATTGCGCAACAATTTCCGGCCGTCTGTTATTTTTTTCACAAAAAGGCGAATAAAATAGCCCGAACAGGCGCAATTAATTAGAATATTTATTAAATTTGTGCGGTTTTTCGAGAGAAACAATTCACTGCATAAATTAAATTACTATGGTATCCTACAAAGATTTGGGTCTTGTGAACACCCGTGAGATGTTCGCAAAGGCCATCAAGGGCGGTTATGCCATCCCGGCATTCAACTTCAACAACATGGAGCAGATGCAGGCCATCATTCAGGCTTGCGTGGAGGCTTCGTCGCCGGTAATTCTTCAGGTGTCGTCGGGCGCGCGCAAGTACGCCAACCAGACCCTGCTCCGCTACATGGCTCAGGGCGCCGTCGAATATGCCAAGGAACTGGGCAAGAACATTCCGATCGTTCTGCACCTCGACCACGGCAACTCGTTCGAGCTTTGCAAGAGCTGCATCGACATGGGCTTCTCGTCGGTGATGATCGACGGTTCGCACCTCCCCTATGAGGAGAACGTGGCGCTCACCAAGCAGGTGGTCGATTACGCACACCAGTTCGACGTGACGGTAGAAGGCGAGCTGGGCGTACTGGCCGGTGTGGAGGACGAGGTTTCGGCCGAGCACCACACCTACACCGATCCCAAGGACGTCGTGGATTTCGTATCCAAGACCGGCGTAGATTCGCTGGCCATCTCGATCGGCACCTCGCACGGCGCCAACAAGTTCAAGCCCGAACAGTGCACCCGCAACGCCGAGGGCATCCTCGTTCCGCCCGAACTGCGTTTCGACATTCTGGCCGAGATCGAGAAGGAGCTTCCGGGCTTCCCCATCGTGCTGCACGGATCGTCGTCGGTTCCGCAGGAGTACGTGAAGATCATCAACACGCACGGCGGTGCGCTGAAGGATGCCGTAGGCATTCCCGAAGAGCAGCTCCGCAAGGCTGCCAAGAGCGCCGTCTGCAAGATCAACATCGACTCGGACGGCCGTCTGGCGATGACCGCAGCCATCCGCAAGATCTTCGTAGACCAGCCCGCCGAGTTCGACCCCCGCAAATATCTGGGTCCGGCTCGCGACGAGCTGAAGAAACTCTACATGCACAAGTGCGAGAGCGTGCTGGGTTCGGCCGGCAAGGCTTAATCCGCAACATTCCGACAAAGAAACCCGGTCTTTCGAGACCGGGTTTCTTTCGTTTCCGGCATGCGTTGCCGGAAAACGGCAGCTCCGGAGAAAAGAGTCGCAAGGGCGCGGAATTCCGGACGCAAAGCGACGCGGAGACATCGGATATACCCCGGTCCGGGCGGGACCGGACAGAGTCATCGGACTAAATAACAAGTACTTAACAGCAACGCCCCACACCCGATTTGACCCCCGGCTTTGTTTTGACAAGAAAGGGGGTATTTCTATTTTTGCTGCCGAGCGGCACTATGCCGATGCCGGACCAATCACAATCAAATCAGGTT
>NZ_AENZ01000018.1:0-3094 GCF_000183485.2 Alistipes sp. HGB5
TATTTGCAACCACTCCACAGTATGTTTCGCAAAGCTCAGAATCTCGATACTCAGAGCCTTTAATTCTCTTGTTCGCTGCTCCAACATAGCGATCTGATGCGGGATAGCGACGTTGGAAAAGTGCGAATTGACAGCCTTTACAATCTGATTATAGTTATTGCCGAGTTTCTGAAACTGAAAATAAAAGTCGTTCAGCCGGGCGATAAACTGCGTCTTTGACGGGTCGCGTTTGATGACGACGAACTCTTCTCCGAAAATGCGTTTTACGATAAACTGGCTCCTGTTATGCTCCAATCCGGACTTGCAGAGTAGCTTCTTGAAGCGGATGTGCTCTTCATTGAACCAGAAAGAGTACTTGTAGCTTGGTGTTTCAGATTTCCGGGCATTTCTGTTTGTCTGTTTTGGGTCGGTATTCATGATATCGGTTAAAAAGGCGTTCGACTCGGGAGAACGCCCGGCCTCGCAGAGCGAGCTCCTTTCGTATGCCGAAAAAATTTTCGGCATACAAAGGTACAGCTCGCTCGCCTCAAGTGAGGCGAAAAATCCGCGGCGGAAAAATTTTCGAAAAATCTATGCCAAACCTCCGCTACGGCTTCCGAGGGTGGGTCGTTTCCCTCTGCAATATTACAACCATGCGGGCGCCAAAACAAACCCTCGGTACGGACTGGAGCGGTCTGGAGCGGACATCGGAACCGAGGTATTTCACCCAGTTGTATCTTGCAGCATGAAAGGTCGATTTTCTTATTGCGTTCATTATCCCGATATAAACTGCATGAAATAGAAAACGGTATTTTGAATGGTTTAACCCAATAAACCAGACATACATACTCTATGCTCGTATGGCTGACAATCAATCTCAAAAACGTTGCACCATGGATTCATTAAAGGAAAAAGACAACCCCGCACCCAATCCTGCTAAGCGTCCCCGTATCGAAGTCGACGAGGAACTGATGCGTCAGATGATCGCCGGACAAGCCCCTTTGGACTCGGAAGTCGTCCGCAGGATTCCCGAGCCGGAAGAGGAAGATACGAACGCTCTTGAGGAAAACACATCGGAAACGGTATCCGGAGCATCGGCACCGACTGCTGAGAAAACAGGCATAGACTCCACTGCGAGTACCGTAAAAGAACATTCCGGTTTCCGTCGGAAAAAGCTCACGCTACCGGATTTTGAACGCACGTTCTTCGCTCCGGTGGATTGCCGCAACCGCTCTGCGATCTATGTCAGTACCCGAACCAAGCACAAAGTATCGGAAATACTCCACCTGTTAGGGAATGAGAGTACAAGGCTTACGGCCTTGGTCGACAATATGCTGCGATTTGTCATGGACATTTACAGCGGTGAGCTGAATTATCTCCACGAGAAGAAGAACAACAGACGACCGTTTTGAACAGACAATGCGAATTATAACGGACAGCTGAACGAAACGTCGGGAGCGGTTGTTATGCCTATTGGGGTATATGACGTGCGTGTCGTGGATTATGGCTATTGGAGGGGCAGTCCGCAGGGTAGCGTCCGGGCCGCAGAAAGCCGCCTATTCCGACGGTAGAATTCTAAGATAAAACCAAATAAAAGCTGCAAAAAGTTTCATGCCCGGAAATTGTCATTTTTTGTCGTAGCGTTTAGCAAAATGATTCTGGCTATGGGATGCAAGGCCGCGAAGCGCTTGTATAGCCTTGCATCCCATAGTCAGAATCGTTAATTTGCGGAGTACGGAAATGACAATACATTAATTATGAGTAGGTTCGGCCCCAATTAGACGGACTGTTCCGACAATAAGATTTTGAGATTTTGAATGATCTCAAAATCTTATCGAATGGCAGATATGTATGCCGGATTATATCTGCAACGCTACATATGGTGTTCCACGCCTTACGACGGCAAAGCATCTGGCGGCGATTTTGGCCCTCACAGCATTCAGGACGCTGAATTTATGTTTACCTTCAGCCACTTTGCGTTCGTAATATGCCTTTAGTTGCGGATCACACCTGATGGCAATCAGTGCACTGCGGTTCAGTTGTACTTTAATGTCTCGATTCGCCATGCTCGATGTGTGGCATCCCCCGCGAACGCTTGTGCCGGAGCTATGTTCGAACGGAGCCAGCCCGCAATAGCAGGCAAACTTGCGGTGGTCTGTGATTTTGGTGAAATTAAGCGTCGAACAGAGCATCACACTGGCCGTGATCGGCCCTACACCTTTGATGCTGGTCAGCAGCTTGTAGTTCCGGCAAATGTTGCTGTCGGCGGCTATCAGTTCCTTCATTTCCCGTTCGATGGTTTTCATATGAGTTTCTGCATACGCGATCTCCTCCTGGAGCATGGAACGTTGAATAGATACATCCGCGAATTTCTCTTTGTAGTCTAATTTTTCGAGCAACACCAGTTTCGCTACACGTTGTTTTGCCAGATGAGCCCTTAAGATCAGCCATGTGCGCAACTGACACAGTTCCTTCTCTGCCGGCAGATAAAGGGCTATCTTCCGATAGTGAGTGATCGCATACTCGGCGATACGCCGGGCATCCACTCTGTCTGTTTTGCCACGGGCAATACCCATCGAATACTTGATTACCAACGGCGAGATCAGTGAAAAATTGAAATTCAGCGTCCTGTCGGAAGCACAAACCGCCATCTCGGATATGTAGCTCCCCATATCCTCGGCGCAGAAAATCACATCGTCGAGCCGAATACCATGCCGCTTCTCAACCCAGTGCAGACACGAGCAGATCCCTTTTCGGGAGTTGGCGAATTTGCGGTGAGCCATCTCGTTTGCATCCTCGAAGGCGACCAAAGACGCATCGAAAGTCTCTTTCGACACATCCAGACCCACATAATACAAATAGTGCATAACTTGTTAGTTTTGTGAGAGTCGTATGCTATCACATGTACCAGGTCTTCAAACCTACAATTCTAAACAGCCATTCTCTCTGGTTAATGGAGTCGCAGTCCAAATCTACCGCCAAGCCTCAAAGCTTACGACAAGCCCCGGTTCACTGCGACTCCATATCGAAATTACCTGTGATTACATCACGCTGCAAATCTACATGCGACCAGCAAAACGCCGGGGATGGAAATATGCAAGGCTCGCCCCTCAGG
>NZ_AENZ01000017.1:0-559 GCF_000183485.2 Alistipes sp. HGB5
CAGTTTCCCGCAGGTCGTCGTTCAACGTCGGAATAAGGATCGTACACTCGGCATCGGGTCGTCCGAGGAAACATTTCACCTTTACCGATGCCTCCACGCCGTCCCGGGCGTAGGTCTTGAAACGGTAGTCGTAACCCGCTACCGCAATCTCGAATTTCTGATTCTTCATATTCGAAATGGATTTTAGTTTGACATAAGGCCGGCAGATACCCGTTATGAAAAGTGAGAAGCCGGCTTCGGGGCGGGATATTCAGCGACGGCACGGACAAGGCAAATTTTTGAGGGGCGATACGACCCGAAGGGTGGAGATCGTGCCGCAAAAATTTGACGCCGGAACGTGTCCGGCGCTATCTTGCCCCGAGGCCGGCGTTCACAAAGGGATTTTTAATTATTATTCGCGCTGTCTCAAAACAAAAAGAGACTGCTGCGGATGCAGTCAGTCCCTTTCAGCACGAACGGATCAGCGCACCTCGAACTGCGGTATCCGGGAGAGGGTCTTCCGCAACTTCCGGCGGTAGAAGTGTTCCGTAAGCGCGATCAGCTCGTAGGCATCGTAGAA
>NZ_AENZ01000016.1:0-15365 GCF_000183485.2 Alistipes sp. HGB5
TTCCGGCCCTCTTTTTCATTTTCGGGTGCAAAGCTGTTTCCGGCGCGATACCCGCTCCGCCGGGCGTTATTTTTCTTCGGCGAACGCCTTGAGCATGGCGATCTCCTCCGGCCAGCGCTCTTCGTCGGGCGTTTCGAGGATCAGCGGAATGCCGTCGAAACGCGCGTCCTGCATGATGTAGCGGAAACACTCCATGCCGATCATGCCTTCGCCCAGCGGCGTATGACGGTCCACACGGCTGCCCAATATCTTCATGGCGTCGTTCAGGTGCATGCCTTTCAGGTATTCGAACCCCACGATGCTGTCCAGCTCCGCGAACGTCCTCTCGCACGCCTCGGCCGTACGCAGGTCGTAACCTGCGGCGAAAGCGTGGCAGGTGTCGATGCAGACGCCCACGCGCGACTTGTCCTCCACGCGGTCGATCAGGTAGGCCAGCTGTTCGAAGGCGAAGCCCAGATTGGAACCCTGCCCCGCCGTATTTTCGATTACGGCCGTCACGCCGTGCGTCTTGTCCAGCGCGATGTTGATCGACTCGGCGATCCGGTCGAGCGACTCTTCGGGCGCAATCTTCTGCAGGTGGCTTCCGGGGTGGAAGTTCAGACGGTCCAGTCCCAGCTGCTCGCAGCGCTGCATCTCGTCGAGAAACGCCGCGCGCGACTTTTCCAGCCCGTCGCGCTCAGGATGTCCGAGGTTGATCAGGTACGAATCGTGGGGCAGTATTTGGGCCGGGAGATAGCCGTACAAGTCGCAGACTTTGCGGAAAGAGTCGATCTGCGCCGCCGTCAGCGGCGCGGCGACCCACTGCCGCTGGTTTTTGGTGAAAAGCGCGAAGGCCGTGGCCCCTATCTTGTGCGCATTGGCGGGGGCGTTCTCCACACCTCCCGAAGCGCTTACGTGTGCTCCGATATATTTCATGTGAGTATCTTTATATTAACTTAAGACAAAGTTAAGGTTTTTGTAAATAATTTCATAAATTTGCAGTGTAATTTTCCAGATATAAATACTTCACTATGAAACCTTTTTATCTCATATTGACGCTTATTCCGGCTCTTCTGATCGGCCGCACCGTCTCTGCCCAGATTTCCGTCGACGAAGTCGATGCCGGGGAGGAGAGCGTGACTTTTCAGGACAAACTGAAATCCATACCCGTAGATGTCGATTATTTCAGCCGCGCCCGTTACAAGGCCGAGCGCGCCGCGATCCGCAAGGAGCGCAACTACCTCGAATTCAACAGCGGGGTGCAGGGCGCGCTTACCTCGTACAACGACCCTTGGATCTCGGTGTCGGGCGGTGACAACTCCATCGCGCTTACGGCGGTGATCGGCCTGCGCCATGTTTTCACCAAGAATCTTTTCACCATCGAAACCAAGTTCAGTGCCAAGCTGGGCTATAACCGGATGAAGGTGGAGACGCAGCGTCTCGATGCCGACGGCAATCCGATGGTCGACGACAGCGGCAACAAGATTATGGACAGCGAGGGCGTCTGGTTCAAGAATCAGGACGAATTCGTGGTCTCGGTCGCCCCGTCGTTCAAGATGTCCGAAAACTGGTCCTACGGTTCGATCCTGAACTTCCGCAGCCAGTTCGTCAACGGCTATAAATCGCGCACGGAGCAGAAAAAGGAGCACCTCAAGAGCAAGTTCATGACTCCGGGTTACCTCGACATTTCGCTCGGTATCACCTACAAAAGTCCCAAACCTAAATTCCCGATCGTGATCAACCTCTCGCCGATCGCGCTGAACGCCACCTTTGCCGAAAACGACTGGATCCGCAGACGGCAGGTGGAAGAAAGAGTAGACAGCGAAGGCAAAAAGACAGAGACTGAGATAAAGCCGGCATACAACTACGGTATCGAAGATCCCGACAAGACGTCGAAATACGAAGGCGGCTCCTCGATCCAGATCGACTTCGACCGCACGTTCGGCAAAACGGGATTCCTGCGCTACCGCACGACGCTCTACTCCTTCTACGGCTGGATCACCGATATCGGCCAGAAGAACAAGATCAGCGACTATACGAAGTTCCGCCATGCCTACGAAGAATGGGACAAGACAGCCAATAAAGACATCAAGGACAAGCCCCGGCTGCCGATCCATCCGATCGCACGCTGGGAAAATACGCTCGACATCAAGGCAACAAAATACCTCTCCACGACGTTAAGTTTCCAGCTCTATTACAACCGGGCGCAGAACGTCGATGTGCAGACCCGTACGCTGCTGAGCGTCGGACTGACCTATACCTTTAAGAACAAGTAATTTACAGCCCGACGGCGGCGTGCCGTGCGTCGGGTGACCGACAATGTACAAAAATTCGAAATACACCATCCTCTTCCCGCTGCTGCTGGCAGCGGGCGTCGTATTGGGCCTGTTGCTGGGACAGTACATGGGCCGCAACAGCACCACTTCGCAGATCAAAGGCATGCTCCGGCAGATGGCCCTGCCGACCAACAAACTGACTTACACGCTCTCGCTGATCGAGAACCAGTATGTCGATTCGGTGGCGATGGATTCGCTGGCCGAACATGTCATACCGCTGCTGGTCAAGGAGCTGGATCCGCATTCGGTCTACATTCCGGCTGCCGAGATGCAGCAGCTGAACGAACCGCTGGAGGGCGAGTTCGACGGCATCGGCGTGGTCTTCAACATGGCCACCGACACGGTGATCGTGCTGAACGTCATCCCGCAGGGACCGAGCGACAAGGCCGGAATCAAGGCCGGCGACCGCATCATCGAGATCAACGACACGCTCGTGGCGGGACAGAAGATTCCGCAGCGCGACGTGGTGAAGAAACTGCGCGGTCCGCGCGGCACGACAGTGCACCTCGGACTCGGACGGCAGGGAATCGGCGAGCTGGTCGGCGTCGATGTCGTACGCGACAAGATTCCGATCAAGAGCATCGAATCGGCATTCCGCATCGCCGACGGCATCGGTTACATCAAACTGGGGCAGTTCGCCCGCACCACCTCCGCGGAGATGGAGCAGGCGCTGGCTTCGCTGCGGGCGGAAGGCGTCACCAAACTGATCTTCGACCTCAGGGGCAATTCGGGCGGCTATCTCGATCAGGCGATTCTGGTCGCCAACGAATTCCTGCACAAGGAGCAGCTGATCGTCTATACTGAGGACCGCCATCACCAGCAACAGCGCGAATATGCCGACGGCACCGGTTCGGCGCAGGACATGGACGTCGTTGTGCTGATCGACGAGGGGAGCGCCTCTTCGAGCGAAATCCTCGCGGGAGCCTTGCAGGACAACGACCGTGGTACGATTGTTGGACGTCGTTCGTTCGGAAAGGGACTCGTACAGCGTCAGATACCTTACAGCGACGGATCGGCCCTGCGGCTTACGACGGCACGTTATTACACGCCCACGGGCCGCTCGATCCAGAAGCCCTATACGATCGGCGACGACGAAAGCTACGAGGAGGACATTTGGAACCGCTACCGGAACAACGAGTTTTTCTCGGCCGACAGCATCCACTTCGCCGACTCGCTCAAACGGACGACGCCCGGCGGCAAGGTGGTTTACGGCGGCGGCGGCATCATGCCCGACGTCTTCGTGCCGGCCGACACGACCGACGTGACGAAATACTTCGTCGAGGTGGCGGGGCGCAACATCCTCTACCGCTACACGATCGAGTATGCCGACCGTCACCGCGAGGCGCTCAACGCCGTGAAGACGATTCCCGAACTGCAGGCCCTGCTCGACGGCGACCGGGGACTGGTCGAAGACTTCATCCGCTATGCGGCGCGTCAGGGAGTAGCTCCGAATTACCGCGACATCGCCCGTTCGCGCAAACTGATCGAAGCCCAGCTCAGGGCCTACATCGGCCGCAATACGGCACTGGAGGACAACGGATTTTACGCCAACATCTATCCCGTGGACAACGTGATAGTACGCGCGGTCGGGATATTAAACGAGACACGAGAAAATGATTAAAAAGCTTATCGGTATTATTGTAGCAACGGCCGTGATCGTCATCATCGTCATTGCGGCTATCCGGCGCGACAATTTCCAGTCGATGGTACTGCGCGACGAAATCGAGGACCAGACTTATCCGGAACCGGTCGCGTCACAACAGCCTGCGACGCCAGTCCCCGTTGAAACGGAGACGACGGATTCCATATCCGTCGAAGTGATCGATTCGCTTCGGTAAGCCGGAAGCTTTGTCGGACGCGGCCCGGAAACGGGTGTCCTGCAGATCGAAAAACGGACGGCGGCTCTTTGGGCCGCCGTCCGTTTGCATGAATCCGCCACCGTTCGCACGAATCTTTCTCCTTATCGTGCAGTATTCGAAGCTTTTCTGCGTTTAATATACAGAATCAGACAAGTCCCGGTTTGTACGCAGCCTCCGTACTATCCTCCGTTTGCATTAGAAGTTCCGGCTGCGACTGCAGCCGGGATTTTTCATTTCCGAAGAGCCGCCGCTCCTTCCTGCCGCTTTCCGGTTGTTTTTCCGTCGCCCTCCGGGTGTTTCCCCCCCCCGCTTTCTGGTTATCATTCCGGCTCCTTCTGGTCGCCTTCCCGCCGCCGTCCCGTTGCAGCCTTTCTTAACTTATGCCGACGATTCAGGGACGCGGATATTGTAAGGCCGCGGCCTTTTTCCGGCAATCCGGTTGCCCGGCAAAACAGGTTGCCCGGCAGACCGTTTGGTTTTCCGGCAGAGTGTTCCGGACAACCGGTTTCTCGGCCGGCCGGCGCCCCAACGAAAAGCAGCAGTCCGAATCCGGACTGCTGCATACCTCGATAGCCCTTGCGGGCGATCAGTAATACTTGATCTCCCTGCCTTCGATAGCCGAAAGGAGGTTGTTCGCGGCAGAGGAGGCGCCGATGCGGAACATATCCGTATTGAGCCATTCCGGCCCGAGAATCTCCTCGACGATCGTATAGTAGAGGGCGCCGTCCTCGGCCGTGCGGACGCCTCCTGCGGCCTTGAATCCCACCTTGCGGCCCGTCTTCTGGTAGTAGTCGCGGATCGCCTGACACATGACCAC
Organism: Alistipes sp. HGB5; assembly: GCF_000183485.2. Classification (NCBI taxonomy): domain Bacteria; kingdom Pseudomonadati; phylum Bacteroidota; class Bacteroidia; order Bacteroidales; family Rikenellaceae; genus Alistipes; species Alistipes sp. HGB5. The sequence goes on from NZ_AENZ01000016.1 coordinate 4,992, forward strand.
GGCCGCTTCGGGCGTTGCGGCTACGTCGATCTTTCCGGTCGAGGTCTTTACGAAATCGGCTCCTGCGAACATCGAAAGCAGCGATGCCTTGCGGATCAGATCGGGTGTTTTGAGCGCCCCCGATTCGATGATGACCTTCAGCACGACGTCGGCGTCCATCTCCGAGCGGATCACCTCGACCTCATTTGCCGCCTCGTCGTATTCTCCCGTAAGCATGCGGCCCACATTGAGTACGATATCCACCTCGTCGGCGCCGTTCTCGATGGCCATCGCCACTTCGAGCGCCTTTACTTCGAGGAAGGTCTGCGCCGCGGGAAATCCGCCGCCGACGCTCGTGATCTTCATCGGAGTGCCGTCCACGGCCAACCCGACGGTCTCGACGAATGCCGGATAGATGCAGATCGAGGCCACGTTGGGAATATGCGGGAATTTCTGGTAGAATTCGGCCGTCTTGCGGGCGAACTCGGTCACCGAGGTCACCGAGTCGTTGCACGACAGGGTCGTGATGTCGATGGCCGAGTAACACATTTTATATACTTCCGCATTATGATTGCGCTTCGCGGCTTCGCGGATGCGGGCGACCTCTTCGGCCACCTGCGCTTCGCTCCATGCCGGAGCGTATTCATTCAGATGATTGGCGTACTCCATAATGTATCCCTGTTTTTTACAAAATTAGGAAAAATAATTCACACCCGCTATCTTCGGCCTGCAAATATTTTCCCGGTATCCTGCAAAAAAAGGGCCTGAACCGATGGTCCAGACCCTTTTCTCTTAATCTGACGGCGATTATTTGTTCAGCGCCTTCAGGTTGATGTCGTTGGCAGCCTTCTGAGCCAGTTTCGGGTTCTTCGAAACGGCGCTCTTCAGCTGAGCCTCAGCGGTCTTCAGGTCGCCCTCTTTAGCGGCGATCACTGCGCGCAGGTAGTCTGCGTCAGCCGAGTTGTCCTTGGCGATAGCCTTCTTGGCAGCCGACAGGTCGTTGTTCATAACCTGAGCAACAGCCTCGTTGTAACCGTCGAGGTTCTTGGCGGCACTCTTGTAGTCACCCTCGGCAGCAGCGATAGCGGCCTTGGCCTGAGCGTCGGCAGCCTGAGCGTACTTCTTGGCCTCGGCAGTGTTGCCGTTAGCCAGATTGGCGAGGATGAGGTTCTTGTTGATCTCGCTCGACGAGTCGGTCTTGGCGGCCTTCTCGAACGACTTCAGCGCAGCGGCTTTGTCACCGGCCTTGGCCTGAGCGATACCGAGGTTGTTGTATACGCGGGCGTCGTTGAACTTCTTCGAAGCGACGGTCAGGATGGCAACCTGCTCCTCGGCGCCGTTGGCCAGCGCCTCGGCAGCGTAGAGGTACTCCTCGACGGTCAGGTCCTGACCGTTCTTGAAGGCAGCCATGATCTCTGCGTCGGTCTTGCCCTGAATGTCAGTGCTGTTGACGATCTGCGAACGGCGCAGTTCGGGAAGAATCTCCTCTTTCAGTTCGTTGAATACCGACGACATGTTCTTGATCTCGCTCTCACGCTCTGCGGACGAGTTGTAGAGGCTCAGCACCTGCAGAATGAGGTTCTTGTCCTTGATGTCCGACTTCTCGACCAGCTCCTTGAAGCCGTCCCAGTCCTCGCCGTAAGCTGCGGCGTCGACATCCAGACCCGAATCCTTCAGCAGTTTGGCAACGACCTTCTTACCCGATTCGCTGCGGGCTTTCGACAGCTTGTCGTTGAACTTCACGGGACCGTCGGGCGAAGCATAGCCCTTCACGGCGATGTTCTGCGTTGCGCGGTCGTTCTGCAGTTTGGCGTCTACGTCGGCCTTGAAGGCGTCGAGATTGGCTTTCTTCTCGTTCTTCTTGGTTACGACCGAAGAGTTGATCGCATAGAGCAGATCGGTCTTGTCAACTACGGTGTGCACCTTCTTGTAGTTGTTGGCCATCGGAGCCATCAGGTCCGAATATTTGAGGTCCTTCTGCAGGGTGTTCAGACCGTAAGCGACGGTCAGGCCGAATTCCTTGGCCAGAGCGGCCTTGGCAGCCTCGTCGTTGCCGGCCAGCACGGCAGCCTGTTCCTTGGTCGGGATGGCGCCGGTGTTCAGGTTCACGAGCGTGAACTCCTTGCACTTGCCGCCCGGACACTTGATCTCGGCGCGGAGCTGCAGAGCGCACTTGTCCATGCGGGGATCGTACGGGAACTCTACGTGCTGCGTATAGCTGCCGCCGTTCTTCTTGTCTACTACGGTGTAGTTCTCGTCCACTTTCGAACCTTGGAGGTATTTGGCTGCGCCTGCAACCTCGCCGCCCTCGAATACGATCACGGGAGTTACCTTGATAACGGCTTTCGCATTGAAGTATTTGACCGGGAACGTAACGTTGATGTCCGCGGCTACGATACCGTTGTTCAGCGTCAGAATTTCGGGAGTGACGGTCAGGTTGATGTCGTCCCGGTTCTTAGCCATCTTCTTGAAGCAATTACAACTCGAGAATGCCAGTGCGGCAGCAACGAGTACAACGCTCAATTTCATTAGATTTTTCATAATCGTAAAATTAATGTGTTTATTTAAATGTTTGCCTTTTTCCTGTTTCTTTCGCGGAAGTTCCGATTCGCAAGACGCCGTTTGGGCGTCCGGATTTCGGAATTCAACCCGCTGAACAACGCAAATATAGAAAACTCTTGGTAAATGTGCAATATTTCGGACGTTATTTCGATACTTTTTCGTCCGAAATAAGCACATTGACAGTCTGTTTACTCCTCTTTGCGTCCGGGACGGTCGCGGCGCTCGCGGCGTTCGCCGCGGTCGGGGCGGTCTTCGCGGGGACGGCGCTCGCGCTCCACATAGCCTTCGGGCTTGGGCAGCAGCACCTTGCGCGACAATTTGAACTTGTTGGTCTTGGGGTCGATGCCGATCAGCTTCACGTCGATCTCGTCGCCCTCTTTCAGGCCGGTCTCCTCCATGGTTTCGAAACGCTTGTAGTCGATCTCCGAAATATGGAGCAGGGCGTCCTTGCCGGGCATGATCTCGACGAATGCGCCGAAGGTGACGATCGAACGGATCTTGCCGTGGTAGGTCTCGCCGACCTCCGGAATCGCAACGATGGCCTTGATGCGGTTCAGCGCGCCGTCGAGCGCGGCCTTGTCCTGTCCGAAGATGTCCACGATGCCCTTGTTGTCCACCTCCGTGATGGTGATGGTCGTGCCCGTAGTCTTCTGGATGTCCTGAATCACCTTGCCGCCGGGGCCGATCACGGCGCCGATCATGTCCTGCGGAATGGTGATCTGAACGATGCGCGGCACGAAAGGCTTGTAGTCGGCGCGCGGTTCGGCGATGCACTCGGTGAGTTTGCCGAGGATGTGCAGGCGTCCCTTGCGGGCCTGCTCCAGCGCGGCGGCCAGCACTTCGTACGAAAGGCCGTCCACCTTGATGTCCATCTGGGTGGCGGTGATGCCGTCCTTGGTGCCCGTCACCTTGAAGTCCATGTCTCCGAGGTGGTCCTCATCGCCCAGAATGTCCGACAGTACGGCCCATTTGCCGCTCTGGGAGTCGGAAATCAGACCCATGGCGATACCCGACACGGGTTTTTTGAGCTTCACGCCGGCGTCCATCAGGGCCAGCGTACCGGCGCAGACGGTAGCCATCGACGACGAACCGTTCGATTCGAGGATGTCCGAAACGACGCGCACGGCGTAGGGGTTCTCCTCGCCCAGCGGAACCATCGGCTTCAGGGCGCGCCATGCCAGATGGCCGTGGCCGATCTCGCGGCGGCTCAGGCCGCGTGCGGCCTTGGCCTCGCCCGTCGAGAAGGGCGGGAAGTTATAGTGGAGCACGAACTGCTCGGTGCCCTGCACCAGCACTTCGTCCTTCTGCTTTTCGTCGAGTTTCGTGCCGAGCGTAACGCTGGTCAGCGACTGCGTTTCGCCGCGGGTGAAGATCGCCGAACCGTGGGCGGCGGGCAGGTAGTCCACCTCGCACCAGATCGGACGGATCTCGTCGGTCTTGCGGCCGTCGAGACGCAGGCCCTCGTCGAGGATCATGTTGCGCATGGCCTTCTTCTGCACGTCGTCGTGGAAGTATTTGTGGATCAGCATGGCTTTCTCGGCCAGCTCCTCCTCCGAATAGCGCGCGGCGAATTCGGCTTCGAGGGCGTTGAACATATCCTCGCGCTCGTGCTTCATCGTACCGCTGGTGGCGATGGCGTAGGCCTTGTCGTAAAGCTCCTTGACGATGAGCTGGCGCAGCTCCTCGTCGTTCTCCTCGTGGCAGTAGGTGCGTTTCACGTCCTTGCCCAGCTCTTTCGAAAGCTCGATCTGTACGGCGCAGTGCTTCTTGATCTCCTCGTGTGCGAACTTGATGGCTCCGAGCATCACCTCTTCCGAAACCTCCTTCATCTCGCCTTCGACCATCAGGATGTTGTCGATCGTACCGCCGACCATGATGTCGAGGTCCACGCGGTCCATCTCCGAGAATTTGGGGTTGATGACGTACTCTCCGTCGAGACGTGCGACGCGGACCTCCGAGATGGGGCCTCCGAACGGAATGTCCGAAACGGCCAGTGCGGCCGAAGCGGCCAGACCGGCCAGCGCGTCGGGCTGAATATCCTTGTCGGCCGAAATGAGGTTCACCGTCACGTAAACTTCGGCGTGGTAATCCGCGGGGAACAGGGGACGCAGGGCGCGGTCGATCAGACGGGCGACGAGAATCTCACTGTCGTTGGCGCGGCCTTCGCGCTTCATGAAGCCGCCGGGATAGCGTCCGCACGAAGCGTACTTCTCTTTGTACTCCACTTGGAGCGGCATGAAATCGGTGTCGGGTTTTGCGTCCTTGGCGGCTACTACCGTGGCCAAGAGCATCGTATCGCCCTGCTTGACCACCACCGAGCCGTCGGCCTGCTTGGCCAGTTTGCCCGTTTCGATCTCGATCTGGCGTCCGTCGGCCAGCGTAATGATCTTGCGGACTGCATTGTACAGCTTTTTGTCTTCCATAAAAAAAATTAACCTATAGTGTTTTTCGAATCGTTGTCTTTACGAAAATGAAGGCAACCCCTTCCGGGAATTGCCCTCATTTCTTCCTCGCGGATTACTTGCGGAGGTTGAGCGTCTTGACGATGGCGCGGTAGCGCTCGATGTCGACCTCCTTCAGGTACTCCAGCAACGCGCGGCGCTTGCCGACCAGACGCAGCAGCGAACGCTGCGTGCCGAAGTCGTGCTTGTTGCTTTTGAGGTGTTCTGTAAGGTGGCTGATACGGTACGAAAACAGTGCGATCTGGCTCTCAGGAGAACCCGTGTCGGTGTTAGACTTGCCGTACTGGCCGAAAAGCTCTTGCTTTTTCTCAGCTGTTAAATAAGCCATTTTTTTGAAATTTATTCAGTTCCACTCTACGACGCATTCCCCTTACCGTGAATAACGCCAGAGCGTCCGGCAAAGTTACGAATTAATTGGAAATTAAGTATTAAAAATCAAAAAATTATTGTCTTCGGACCGAAAAACGTAAAAAATCGTTCGTAGATGCTATTCTCCGGGTGCCGGGAGAGGCTCGCACGGAGCCGTGGCGTCGCTGTTTTCCAGTCGTTTACAAAGCCGGATCCGATCCCGGAAACATTCGTCCGGCGCTCAGGCCGGTGTGGCAAACGCATCGGCCGCAACGGCCGTTACGCTTGCGCCGCACGCCGCGGAGCAATCTTTTCGGCGGAAATTTCCCGAATCTCCCGGAAAATGCTATTTTTGCGGCTGACAAGAGAACATTATGGCAAAAAAGCTGATTCGGAAAGTCTGGATTGCGGTGTCCGCGGCCGCCCTCTGGGGATGCGGGGGCGCCTCCTCCTATACCGCCGTGGACGGCGTGATGCTCGGCACAACACTGCATATTACGGCCGACGTGCAGGGCGTCTCCCCGCAGGAGCTCTACGCCGCCGTGATGGAACTCGACCGCGAAGCCAAGGCGTCGATGTCGATCTTCGATCCGGGCTCGCTGCTGAGCCGGCTCAACCGCAACGAGACGGACAGCGTAGACCGCCATATCGCCTTCAACCTGCATCTGGCCGACAGTATCGGCGCCCTGAGCGGCGGCCGCTACGACGTGACGGTCAAACCGCTGGTCGAAGCGTGGGGGTTTGCCGGTAGGCAGGCCGAACGGCATCCCGACGTCGATTCGATCCTCGCATTCGTCGGCCGCGAAAAGGTCCGTGTCGAGGAGGGCCGGCTGGTGAAGGCCGATCCCCGCGTACAGCTCGACTTCAATTCGATCGCCAAAGGCTACACGGTCGATCTGCTCGCCCGGCTGGTCGAATCGTTCGGCGCCCGCAATTACATCGTCGACATCGGCGGCGAAGTCCGCTGCAAAGGGGTCAACCGGCAGGGCGGGCCGTGGCGCATCGGCATCGAAACCCCGTTCGACGGCAACATGTCCGACGGAGAATACGTGCAGAAACGCATCCGCCTGACCGACGGCGGTCTGGCCACTTCGGGCAACTACCGCCGCTTCTATCTCGATGCCGACGGCAACAAGGTGGCCCACACCATCGACCCGCGTACGGGGCGCAGCGCCGTGTCGCGTCTGCTCTCCGTGACCGTCGCCGCGCCGACCTGCGCCGAAGCCGACGCGCTGGGAACCATGTTTCTGGCCATGGGGGCCGACGATGCGCTGAAGGCCGTCAGGACGATGCCGGACGTGAAGGCCTATTTCATCCTCGCCGACGGGACCGACGGCTACGAAGAGTATATTTCACCCGCCATGGAGGCGATGATCATGCAATAACGATCCCTATGAAAAGCGCTGTTTTTCTCTACAACACCCAATCCGGGAAATGCAAAATCGAACGCTGCACCGAAGCCGTCTGCACGGTATTCCGGGCTTACGGCTACGATATCAAACCGCAGCTGATCGACTTCTGCGCCAATCCCTTCGACGGCAACGAGCAGATCGACCTGATGGTCGTTGCCGGCGGCGACGGCACGGTCAACTACGTGGTCAACGCCATGAAAAACAAGGGGCTGGACATCCCGCTCGGAGTGATTCCCGCCGGTACAGCCAACGACTTCGCGGGTGCGCTGGGCATGTCGCACCAGCCGCTCGAAGCGGCGCGGCAGATCGCCTCCGGCGCGGTGGACCGCGTGGACTGCGGATGCGTCAACGGACTCTATTTCGTCAATATCTTCAGCTTCGGCATCTTCACGACCACCTCGCAGCGCACGCCCGACCAGCGCAAGCACAAGATCGGCAAACTGGCCTATCTGATCGAGGGCGTCAAGGAGCTGCGCGCGATGCACGCCGTGCCGCTCAAAGTGGTGGCCGACGGACAGGCTTTCGACTTCAACTCGCTGATGGTGCTCGTCTTCAACGGCGAGACGGCCGGCGGATTCCGCCTCGCGCGCCGTTCGTCGATCAAGGACGGTCTGTTCGACTGCATCATGCTCGAAAAGAAGAACTTCCTCCGTTCGACGCTGGCCATGGGCCGCTATCTGCTGCGGGGCAATCCGAAGATCGTCCGCCACCTTCAGGTGCGTTCGCTCGACATCGTATCGACGGTCAACGAACCGACGGACGTCGACGGGCAGAAAGGGGCCGAATTCCCGCTGCATATCGAGTGCATCGCCGGAGGTCTCCGCATCATGTGCCCCCGCGGAGAGTAGCGCCGTTTCAGGCGTTTGAAAGGCGTTTCAAGACGGTCGTTTCCGCCGCCGCCGGCCTGCGTACTTCGCTATTTTTCCTCCGGCCTATTGCAATTTCGGACGAAAATTGTTACATTTGTCCGAAAAACCACGACGATATGGCGGATAATATCAAAGCGACACGGACGACGCGGGAAGGAGGACGTGAGAATTTGCGGAAAGTTTCGATCTCACGCATCAAAAAGGAGATGAGCGACGTCTTCTATCTGTCGGACGATCTGGTAATCACCACACTCGACGCGCAGAACAACACGACGTCCGACTACCCGGCTTCGATCGACGGTTTCTCGGCCATCATCATGATGACGGGCGAAGCCACCGTGTCGATCGACATGCAGAACTACAACGTCAAGCCCAACACCATCGTCTTTTTCAATCCAGACAGCATCATCCGCACGGTGAAATGTTCGTCGAACGCCGCGGCTTATTTTCTGGCGTTCTCCAAATCGTTCGTCAATGAGATCCAGATCGACCTCTCGACGTCGCTGCCGGTCTACATGCGCTTCGGCAAGGCTCCCGTACTGGAGGTCACGCCGCAGGACGTGGACCAGATACGCCAGCTCTTCCAGCTCATCAAAACCATGCTGCGCAGCGACAAGGAGCGTTACCGCCACGAAATCATCCGGACGCTTTTCACCACGGCGTTCTACATCATCACCGAGATCAACCAGCGCGAGCAGCCCGGCGAGATCAAACAAGGCCGCTGCGAAGTGCTCTTCGATGAATTCATGTCGCTGCTCCAACAGTACAACAAACGCGAACGCAACGTCAGCTTCTACGCCAAGCAGCTCAATATCACGCCGAAATACCTCTCGTCCGTGGTCAAGGAGGTGAGCGGCAAAACCGCCGCGCGCTGGATCGACGAATCGGTGATTCTGGAAGCCAAGGCGCTGCTCAAATACTCCGGCATGAGTATTCAGGAGATCGCCTACCACCTCAACTTTTCGACCCAGTCGTTCTTCGGCAAATACTTCAAACAGCACACCGGCACCAGCCCCTCGCGCTACAAACGCAAAGGCTGAGCCGCAGATACGGCACGAAACCCTCTCCCGGAGAGGGTTTTTTGTTGTCTCCATCCGAAAAGTACGGGGGTGCAGCCCGGTATTCGTCGATATAACATGAATTTCGAGCGGCCGTTTCTCAGCTGTTCGACGCTTATTTTGTAAACCATAGCGTAAACCGGAAAAACATGAAAATCCCCAAGGCGACCGTCACGGCGGTCCTTTACAAATCGAAGACCCTCGCCAGCGGCGAACACCCCGTCATGATAAGGGTCTGCTACAACAGCAAACGCCGATACAAAAGCACGGGACTCTCCTGTCCGGCGAAATGGTGGAACGCCGCGAAGCAGGAGGTGCGCGAACGGCATCCGCTGGCCCCGAACATGAACGCCATCATCGGTTCCGAACTGACGGCGCTGAAAAACAAAGTGCTGGATTTCGAGCGGCAGGGGGTGCCCTACTCCGTGCAGCGCATATTCGAAGCCTCGGTGCGTAAACCTCCGTCCCGGAAAACCCTGTACGACCTTTTCGAAGAGCGTATCGCTTATTTCAGGGACACCCTCCAGAAACACAACACGGCCACCGGCTACCAGACGCTGCTCCATATCGTCGAACGGTTCTCGCAGCACCGGACCGTCGAGCTGTTCGACGTGGACGGCGCATGGCTCGGCGAGTTCGAGGAGTACCTCCATGCGCATTATGCCGATACGAGCATCAAACGGTTTTTCAGCGCCCTGAAAGCGCTGATGAACTACGCCTGCCAGAACGGACTGCTGGACGCCAATCCATTCGACCGCTTCCGTCTGAGCCGCAGGCTCGACGTGCGGACCGCCAAACGGGCGCTCGAAACCGACGAATTCGACAGCCTGATCCGTTACTACCTCGATACATATTATTATAAGACCCGGAAGAGACCCGATCCCCGGACGATGAAAAGACGCTGCTGGCGCGCGCCATGCCACGGATGCCGGGGCGAGGAGCGGCAGGCGTCGTACGACGCCGAGCAGTTCGCGCTTTCGATGTTCATCTGCTCCTATATTTTTCAGGGGCTGGCGCTGGTCGATCTGGCCCGCCTGAGGTGGAAAGACCTCGTATGCGTGGAGATTCCGGACCGGGAGAAGTACGACCGGGATTGTGCGGCCTACGGCCCCCGGTATGCCGAAGCGCATAAGGAGACGGTCGCTTTTTATGAAATCAATTTCGTTCGCGCCAAAACCCTGCATCCGATCCGCATTCTGGTCGAACAGCGGGTGGCGTGGCCCTATATGAAGCCGTTCGCCCGCACGGCGAAGGGCGGCGCCGGAGACGACTTCGTTTTTCCGATCTACTTCGACGACGACCCCCAACGCCGGTTCGAACGCATAACCTATGCCAACAACGTGATAAACCAAGGGTTGCAGCGTGCGGCGAAGCGCATCGGCCTGTCGCGGAAACTCACCTTCTATTCGGCCCGTCACACCTATGCGTCACGTCTTTATCACGCCGACGTGCCGCTGCCCCTGATCGCCCAGAACATGGGGCGCAACCCGGCGGAAATCGAAACTTACCTCAAGGAGTTCGACACGGACAGAATCATCAGCGCCAACAAACGGGTCTGGCAAATTCCCGATCCAGCCCGCAAAGACCCGAAAACCGGCGCCGGCTTGTAAACCTCCATGTAAACCGAGTCGTTATGCGAGGTTGTAACATCATAAATATCAATATATAACTTAACATGTATTTT
>NZ_AENZ01000015.1:0-20865 GCF_000183485.2 Alistipes sp. HGB5
TTTTACTATATTTTCACCTGTCATATATAGCAATCTCATATTCAAAGATACAGATTATTTCCATATAATTTATTTATCCACATGGCAAATAATCGGTCGGTTACAGAAAAAACCTTGTTAATTTCGGTGATAAGATCCTTTTCGAGTAGTTTCTTTGCGGCCGACTGTACCGAACTGGCCGAAGTAAGACTGTGCCGTTTGATGAAATCGGCAGATGTAATACGCTCGGCTTCGCCCTCCTTGGCGATGGCATAAAGCAACTCCTTCTGCTTTTCAGGAACGTTCGACAAAATCTCCCGGAAAATCGTATCGTTCGAAGCAATCATATTATCGATGGCAGCCCGGATCGTCTCCAACGTACATTCGTCGCCTTCGGGCGTATCGGCAAACGATTCGTTGAAGGTCTTTTGGATATAGTAGGTGTGCCCCTGAAAAAGTGCATAAACCTTTTCCACATCGATGGCGGCTATCGAACGGTTGCGCCGCTCGAAATGCCCGACGATAAACGGAATGTAAATCTCCGCAGGAATGGCTTTCAGCTCCAACATGTCGGCACTATGGTAGAACGGCCGGGCGGCTGATGCAAACATCTCCTGCATCATGTGGCGTTCGCTCCCGGCAAAGATAAAATGGCTGTTCTCCGACCTTTGGATGTGAGTCCGCAACAAAGCCTCTATGTTCTTCTCCGGATATTTGGCAATTTGCTGGAACTCATCGATCGCTACGATGCAAGGCTTGTCCGCATGAGACAAATATTGGAAAATCTCATCGAGCGTATATTCGGGCCGCTCGATATCTCCCAACTCCACATTGAAAGTGGGAAGATTGGTGATGGGGTCGAACCCGAATTTCCCGCTGATGGACTTAATCGTCTGAATGAAAAGAGTCGCCATTTTACGACTGCGAGGCAGGAGTGTTTCGTAAATCTCCCGGCCGAGCAGATAGGTAAATTCGCGGAGGCTCGACGTATGCAGAATATCGATGAAAAAAGTATAGTACTCCTTACCGATTCCCGGTTTGTCGTAACAGAACTGAATCAGTCCTGTTTTACCCATACGGCGCGGTGAAATGACAACCAAATTATTGCCGTTGGTAATCGACTTGACAAGCCGGGCTGACTCGCTTACCCGATCGCAAAAATACTCCGGAGCGATCTTTCCGGTCACGATGAATGGATTTATAATCTTCGCCATAGGAATATCATTTTTTGCAAAAATAATTATTTTATTCAAATTATGCAAATCGAATAATTATTTAAGCGCCCCCTCGCCGACATAAAAGCCAATTTTATCCACAAATTGCAATTATTTTCATCCAAAATCAAAATTGACACATCCGAATCATTCAGATTCAACGGCAAATTCAGAACACATAACTATCTGTATCTATTGTGATTAAGCGATATCTAATTTCAAAATTCAAGATACAAAATTTTAAAATACTTGGAATCCCTTAATTGCCGTTCTATTTTTGCAATGCCACGTGCGAGTTATTCTGTAATCGTATAATTGGAATCGATAATCCCGCGTATACGGTTAGTGCTGAGATAGTTGTTGCCATTCTATTGCAAGTAACTCATAACTCGTAACGCAATGTCGGTGGCGCAATCATCTTTTTATTAACACGAATGCAGATAGAATGGCACATTCCATCCGATTTCCCCGTCGTCACGACAAAGCCGACCGCAACGGACGTTACGCCGTCAGGCTGTGTATCACCAAAAACAAGCGGCGCAAATACATCGCGCTCGATCTCTACGCCGATCCCGCATATTGGGACGAGGCCGGTGAGCAATTCATCATCCTGCGCAACCTGAAAGGAGCCGAGCAGAAGGCCGAGAATAAACAACGCGAAGCCGACAATGCGCTGCTGGCGAAGTACAAGGTTCGCGCCCGCGAGATCGTCGAACGTTTCGAAATAGAGGGTATCGACTGGACGCTGAACCAGTTCGAGGACGCCTTTCTGAATACCTCCAAACAGGGAAAGTTCAACGCCTATTTCACCGACCGTATCGCGGAACTGCACGCGACGGGACATATCGGCAATTCCCAAACCTATAAGCAGACGCAGGACATGTTGAGAAGCTATGACCGGAAGCTGGATCAACGGCTCTTTTCCGACATCGACCTGCGTTATGTCCGGGGATTCGATATGTTTCTTCAAAAGCGGGGCTGTTGCGGCAACACGCGCAAATTCTATTTCAAGGCGTTACGGGCCATTCTGAACCGGGCCAATGCGGAGGGCGTCGGCTCGGTGGCAACCTATCCGTTCGGACGGGGCGGATTCGAGGTCTCCAAACTCGAAGAGGCGACCGCCAAACGCTACCTGCCTGCCGCCAAGTTATCGAAACTCAAAAGCAGCACGGCCAGCAATCCGCAATGCGAATACGCCCGCAAGCTGTTTCTATTCTCCTATTATTGTTACGGCATTTCGTTCATCGACATGGCGATGCTCACGGCCGCCCATATTAAACAAATGGAGGACGGCGACTATATCGTTTACAAGCGGCAAAAGATCAAACGGCAGAAAGGTGTCAAACCGATTTCGATCAAGATCACGCCTGCGATCCGGTAACTGATCGGAAGCCTGCAAGCGGCCTCGCCGACCGTGGACGATTTTCTGCTGCCGATCGTCACCCGCTCCGGCTATACGGGCGAGCGGCTCTACATGCACATTCGAACCCGTTACAGCAAGTATCAGAAATACCTGCGCCTGCTCGCCGAGGAGCTCGGAATTGATTTCCACCTGACGAGCTACGTCTCCCGCCATACGGCGGCCATGACCTTGCAGCGCAACAACATCCCACGCGAGGTGATTTCACAGATGCTCGGCCATGCCGATCTGGAAACCACGAACATATACCTCGACAGCTTCGACAACAGAGTGATCAACGAGGCGGCGAAAGTTCTCTAACGGCCATCACGGTTTAATTCTGCTCGCCTTTTTACGCTATTAGCACAAATATACGATTTAAAATCAACCGAATATGTATTTTTTCCAATCATCGCCTGTCAGTTATAAAAGGTTCATCAAACGGTTCCCCACCGAAAATAGTCTTATAAAACTGTACGCCAAGACTTGTGTTGATTTTGATATTGAATCAAAGCCCAAAAAGCGACGATGCCCGCATTGCGGCAGCTGTCAAAACGGCCCTTTCAGAAAGAATAATGAAAAATTACGCTTATGTAAAAGATGCGGAAGGACTTTCTCTATATTCAGAAATAGCATCTTCGACAAATCCAAGGCCGATTTACGAATTTGGATGTATATAGGCTATTGTATGTTCTACTACCACCACGTCTATTTTAATGTGGACAAAATTTCTCGAACACAAATAATCCGAGAAACTCATGCACCCTCAAACGCTACGATCTATCATATATACGATGTCCTGTACAAATTATTCAAGAGCCAAAACAAGGTCGATATGCTACTAATATTCAACATATTCCTGCCATTTATGAAGATTTTCCACAACATGAACCCATATAGGAAAAAAGAACATTAGATAATCCGCTGTTAAACAGCGGATTATTTCTATTAAGAGCTATTAAATAGTTCGGCCGGTAAATTAGGTTGTAAACTTTTAAATTATTTACAAGAATATGAATAACATTACCGACGACACTCCGATCGCCATGCTGACGGTGGGACAATTGAAAGAGATCTTATCAATCGACAAAATTATGGGGCATCTAACTCCGAGCCGCGCTCCGGACAAAGAGGTGCTGACAGCCGCCGACGTTGCCCGGCTTACAGGGTACAGTATCTCTACGGTCTATAAGCTCACAAGTGAACGAAAGATACCGTTCCACAAACCGGAGCATAAAGGCCGCAAACTTTACTTTAACCGTGAGGAGATTCTCGACTGGTTGCAGAGCGAATCACACCCGACGATCGAACAGGAAAACATCCGGAAAATAAAACAATTAAAAAAACATTAGTCATGAAAAATGAAAAAACAACGACCAAGCCCGCATTCGACCCGGAGGTTCCGCCCCGTGAAGGGTTCATCTTCTACCGTACCTTTTATGAAGCGCTGGCCTCGATGAAGAACAGGGCAAGATTACATCTCTATGATGTGATTATGAGATACGCCCTCTATGGCGAGGAACCGACGGATCTCAACGGGGAGCAGATGCGAACCTTCATACTGATCCGTCCCCAGCTGGATGCCAACGAACGGAAACGGCAAGCAAAGTACAAAAAGAAGGCAATCAAAAAGAATAACGACGAAGAACTCAACGAATTTTTCACAAAAACCGAAGACGAAGAAAATGACAATCTACGAATACTCAACGATATACAATATGAATAGGTCGCTCCTAAAAGATAATTCTAACATGAAAGAAAACGAATATGACAATGGGTACATAGAAAGGCAAACAGTCAGTTCGAATCCCCCGGAACTCCCTCAGATCAGGGTCTCCGTGTTCGAGAACTACTTCGCACAGAAACCACTCGGCGATGTTGACCTGATAAAGTGGTGTAAGACTGCCAAATTCAAGGAGCAGGTTATCGCGTTCCGCACGACCTCCAACGAGAAGGTTCGCCAACGAATTAAACGCAACCTGCCGTGCATCACTCCCAGCGGGATATTCAAGACTCGGAGCCGTGACGGGCTGGTTCAGCACACCGGGTTCATATGCATCGACATCGACCACAAGGACAACGGCGTATTCGGACCGGAGTGGTTCGATAAGAAGAGACTCGTCGCCAAGACCTTCGACAGCTTGTTGTGTGCAAGTATGTCGATCAGCGGGAATGGCTTGTACCTGATTTTCCGCATCGCTCACCCGGACATGCACCTGGCACAATTCGACGCTCTGGTTCGGGAGATCTACGAGAAAACGGGGCTCGTCGCCGACCAAGGGTGTTGCGATGTCTGCCGCTTGCGGGGAGCCAGTTACGATGCCTATCCATACATCAATCCGCACGCGAAGCCTTATCGGGGCGTGCTGAAAGAAAGAACCGCAAGGGCCAAAGTCCGGACGGCCCGGGAAAAGAAGCTGCTCGATGAAAAGGTCTATAAATTAATCCAGAAAATCCGTGAAGAGAAGAAGGATATCACCGACGACTATCACGACTGGTATTGCATCGGATGCGCCTTGGCACACGAATACGGCAAGGAGGAGGGGCTGCGGCTATTTCATCTGGTCAGCATGCACTCCAAGAAGTATTACCCGACCGACTGCGACGAGCAGTTCGCCAAATGTCTGCGGAGCCGGAAAATCGGGATCGAGACCTTCTTATGGATTTGCAAGAAACACGGGGTGACGTTCAAGTAGCCCACCGTCCCGCACGCCGAGCCGGAACCTTTTCGAGGGGTTTCGGCTTTTTTTTATGATGGCCTCGGAACGTAGAGACTCCCGAGGCCGATTCCACCGAAATTTATACGGCGATACCCCATCGAGTGTTGTTCGAGCGAAAATAATTTCTAACTTTGTCACTGCCGATGTCCGCAAGGACTGCGGCGGACATATTGAAAGTGTTTTCGCACTGTCCTTGACGGAAAATGTAGCAGTTTTCAACATGTAAGAGGACGACGAACAGCACTCATTCTTGTTTAGATCATGGCAGGGCGCATTCGGTGCGCCCATATCCCATATCTATTCGAGCGTGGGGTATTGCCTCGTTTATTCTTACATGGGTTCTGCTACAACCTTCCGTTAGATAGACGAAATCGACTCCACGCTTTCTTTTTACTACTAACCCAGCCATACAGGAGCCGAATGGCAACATAAAAACTTGTTGCTATGAGTAAATGCAAATTTTGCGGTAGCACCGCTTTTGGCGGATGCATGAACAGTCCGCACGGGAAACACGAACACCAGCAGATAGGAGACAGATGTGTGTATTGTGGATCAACTGCGTATGGAGGATGCATAAACAGTCCGACTCGAAAACACAAACATGAATCCGGCTATGGCAAATGTGTATATTGCGGTTCAACCGCCTATGGCGGATGTACTATGAGCCCCTCCGGTAAGCATGAACATTAATAGAGATCCCATAAAAAGCCATCCTTTCGAATTACTGTTTTTTTGGGGGGGGAGTATGTGTTATAACGATCAATGTATTAAGAAAGAACTACATCAAAAAGCATTCTTCACCCCAAAAGACTTTATTAAAATTGGGAATCATGGACAGAAGTGTATTTGAGATTTTAGATGCTATTGGAGTCAACCTTTTAAGACTCTTAATTCACGATTATTTACCACAAAGGTTTCATGCAAAACAATTTTATGATTTGCTTATTAACCATCACCCTTTAGAATATAGAGAAATGCGTAACAGATATGCTCATAAACCAGAGCAGGAAATTGATGGGATTGTAAATGCTCAAATCAGCCAATACTTATTAAAGCGAAGTAGCGAACTCAATATCTCTAAGATAGAAAATTGCTATCATAAGTATACAAGCCATAACAATAATTCATCTCAAGTTTCATATTGGCAACACAGATAAAGTACACGTAATAAACATCAAACAAATACTATAACTAAAATTACCAAACTCAAAACAATGAAAAAGATTTTATCTATTCTTGGAGTACTATTCATATCCTTGAGTGCGTCCGCTCAGTACAAAATTGGAAATTACGATCTTTCTACTAATAGTTATTTCTATCGAATTCCAACTGCCTATGCATTGTTAAGTGAGGATATTGAGGCACATATAGGAACTATATACCTCTATTTTGTTCAAATGCAAGACAAGTTACCTACAATAGGTGTAAGACTTGAATATAATGGAGGAGTATATAAAAATTTTATTCTTATTGTCGAATCGACAGAAGATGGTGTTCTTTCAGCTGAAGATAACAGTAGAGTTGTAAAGATGAATTGTACAAATGAAGTGAATGAAAAATTCACATTGAAATTTGGGTATACCCAAGAACTAATTCAAGATAAATCAGAAACTTCCGTATTCTTGAAAGGTCCTCTTGGCATATTTTTTGGAACATTCCAGGGAATCTATGATATAAGAAAGGTAACAGAATCTTATGAATCTATGAGGATGATGGAACAACTGATGCAGTCTTATCGTGAACATTACGGCCTTTAAGGATAAATATGTAATCGTATATAATTCCGGTCGAGGATAAAGCACATAGCTGTAAGTTGTTATCCAAATCCTTTCCGAATCTTTATCCCGACCATTATTAGTTGTCCCGACCTGCCACAACCCGGCAGGTCGCTTTGTTAAATCCCGACAGAAGATACTGCGACATGATTACAGCTCATGTAGTCGCACTCTCAATAAAATTCATTAACCGCCTATTTCAAGCCAGTGTATAGGGCTTAAATAAGCAAGCCGCAACGACGATCTTCCAGTACATATCGGCTAAACCAACCTGCGTATTCACAGCCGGAATGTATTACCCAAAAACAAAATCACATGAAAACCAAAGAAGAAATCAGGCACTATCTTGACACCCGATTCAGCCCGTCGGAAGACGACATGGTGCAAATCGTCCGGAACGATTTCGACCGTATTTTGAATAGCGCAGCATCTTGCGCCCTAATTACGGTCGAGGGTGCAATGCCCGTCTTGGCGGAACAACTCCACACCGAATTGGAAGCCCTACACACCGGAGCTGACCTTGACGTGATTGTAAAAGTAAGCTATCATCCCGCTTCGGAAATAAGTTTCGACGACCTATGCAGCCTTTTAACCGTCATCCATGAATTTGCCCCGCAGGTTAATATCGTCTGGGGTTGCGGCACGGATGCGAAACTGGCTGAAACCGACTATTCGATTCTGTTGCTGATCGGGACATCGACAGAGTAAATTTGCAAGACCTGCCAAAAACATATTGGCAGGTCGCTTTGTTAAATTCCGATAGAAGATACTGCGATACGATTACAAGTCGCGCAGTCGGGAACTCGATAAAATTCATTATCCGCCCGTTTGGAGCGACTGTATAGGCCCAAGTACAACAACATCCCAGCACCGAATACTTAACAACAAAGCCATCATCGAAGAGCAATCAATACCAATTTGCCCATTCATGAACTCTATAATGGCCGAATAAACGTAAAATTAGATAATAGGAGCACTATTGCCAGAACTAAAAACACCAAATCTTTTATCTGAAAACCAAACAGGTCAGAATCAGAATGAAATACCTTTAATCGACCAATTGTTGTGTCCATCAATAAGTATAAACATCCCACACCAAAGCCAAACGCAGCTATTACTGATACTATATTGATAATATCATTCATAAACTATTTAGCAACATCCTTGTTTTCGCTAACCTGTTTCAATAGCAAAAGTATATCTTCGGGATCCTTAATTTGTAAACTATCCTTATAAGTGGTAAAAATATCTGACTTCAATTCTCGTTCTTGGCGGTGACTCAAATATTCATCAATAGTTTTAATTATACCAGGAAGACCATCCGTAGCCAATTTAGTCCCATCTGCGGCTTCATAGCCTCCACCACATAATAACAATATTAAACCAAATACGACTGTGGTCTTTTTTACTTTAGATTTAATATCAATCTTACCGGGGCTATTAATATTAATGGTAACCTCCAAATCTTCAGAACTAATTCCCAAAACGAATTTTTCGGATATCTCATCTAATATTTCCATTAGACTAGCCCCCAATCCAAATAGATTTTTAGCCGCAATCGTATCTGACCCAACATTAATTACAAAATGAGCTTCATCTTCAAGTATAAATAAATCGTTGACAGATCGTTCAATAATCTCTGCATAGTCATTAACCTTATTAACAGCTTGATGAGCCGTGAACATTCGATATAAATAGGGGTCTAACTCCCTTCGTCGAACCTCTTTAATCCATCTTACAGGTCTCTTTAACAATGAATTGTCTTTACTATTATTATAATATGGACTCGCCCATTGTTCACTTTCTATAACACCAAAACTTACATCATCAGAATTAAAAGATGGTATGATAATCACATCTCCAATTTTAATATCATATGCAAATCGTACGATTTGAGATGCAATAAGAGAAATATTCCGTTTATCTAACGGTTCCTCATCTAAAGCATGATACGTTTGTATCTTTTGCTTTATCTCATTTATTACCAATGATTCATTAGTTGCATATACGTTTTTCTGGGCTTTCAAGAATTCTATAGATACTTCTTTATGTCCAATTGAGATATAGTTATTTGTAATAAATGTCTGATATAAACTCCCTGATTGCGTTCTAATTAACCAATAATTTTTGGTTGAAGAAACAGTTTGGATTGCTTGTACGAGCAAATCAAGGTCAGCAGCAAATGTTCCCATAATGCAATGATACTATTTATTATTTTATATACAAATATAGGTGATAAATTTTAGAAAGATATAATTCGGCAATAAAACTTTGAGACTAAATCTATTGGATGGCGACCATTTATGTACCACTTGTGTACCACTGCCGCTTTTCGGACTATATGCTACAAAAGAAAAATCCTTGATATTCGGCTGAATATCAAGGATTTTCCATCAGTCGGGGTGACTGGATTCGAACCAGCGACCACGCGCCCCCCAGACGCGTACTCTAACCGGGCTGAGCTACACCCCGTAGCGTTTCGGAGTGCAAATATAGTATATTTTTCACAAACCGGCACATTTCTGCAAGATTTTTTTCTAATTTTGTCCTCGATGAAAAGATTCCAGCCCCTCATACCGCTCCTGCTGGCGCTTCTCGGCACCGCCTGCGGAGGCTCCGCGAGCTACACTCCGGCCGATTTCACGACCGAAGTCTATACCCCTGCATACGCTTCGGGATTCGACATCCGCGGCACGGAACGCAATGCGGCGACGCTCGTCACCGTCCGCACCCCGTGGCAGGGCGGAAGCGGCGTCGAACAGCATCTGCTCGTTCTGCGCGAAGGTATCGAACCTCCCGCCGGTTTCGACGGCAGATCGTGAAAGCCCCCGTACGCCATGTGGTCTGCATGTCGTCGAGCCACGTAGCCATGTTCGACGCCATCGGTCAGATACGTCGCGTCTGCGGCGTCTCCGGAATCGACTACATTTCCAACGCCTATGTCAACGAACACCGCTGCTGCGGCGAGGTCCTCGACGTGGGCTACGACACGAACCTCAACTTCGAGCGGCTCGCCGCCATGCAGCCCGACCTGATGCTGCTGTACGGCGTCACGAGCGAAAACACCGTCGTCACGGGCAAACTCCGCGAACTGGGCATACCCTATATATATGTAGGCGACTACATGGAAGAATCGCCGCTGGGCAAAGCCGAATGGCTGATGGTCGCCGCCGAACTCTGCAACGACCGCAGCCGGGGCGCCGAAACCTTCGGCGGCATCGCCGAACGCTACAGAGCCGTCAAAACCGCCGTCGCCGGTTCCGCACCCGCCGTCCGCCCCAAAGTGATGCTCAACACCCCTTACCGCGACACTTGGTTCATGCCTTCGTCGCGCAGTTTCATGATCCGCCTGATCGAGGACGCCGGGGGTGAATACGTCTACACGAAGAACGACTCGGACACCTCCGTCGCCGTAGACCTCGAAGAGGCCTACCTGCTGGCCAGCTCGGCCGACGTCTGGCTCAACGTGGGTCCGTGCAACACCCTTGCGGAACTGACGGCCCAGAACCCGAAATTCGCCGGCATCCCGGCCGTCCGCAACCGCATGGTCTTCAACAACAACCGCCGCCAGACCCCGGCCGGCGGCTCCGACTTCTGGGAATCGGGCGTCATACACCCCGATCTGGTGCTGCGCGACCTGAGCCTGATCCTCGGCGGCAAGCCTGCCGAAGAGGGAGAACTCCACTACTACAAACGTCTGGAATAACAAACACCCCGCTCGCAATGTCCGGACGCCGCACCGCCATACTTTTCACCGTTCTGTCGCTGCTGACCGCCGCGCTTTTCACGGCCGACCTGCTGATCGGCTCGGTCGCAGTGGCCCTGCGCGACATCTGGGCCGCGCTCACGGGCGGTTCGTGCGACCCGGCCGTGCGCGACATCATCCTCAAAATCCGCCTGCTCAAAGCCGTCACGGCGCTCTTCGCCGGCGCGGCCCTCGCCGCCAGCGGCCTGCAGATGCAGACCCTCTTCCGCAATCCGCTCGCCGGTCCCTACGTGCTGGGCATCAGTTCGGGCGCCGGTCTGGGCGTGGCGCTGTTCCTCTTGGGCGCGCCCCTGCTGGGCGTCTCGGCGCACTCGTTCGTCCAGTCGCTCGGCATCGCGGGCGCAGCGTGGCTCGGCGCGGCCCTCGTGCTGCTGATCGTCATGGCCGTCAGCCGCCGCATCAAAGACATCATGGTGATCCTGATCCTCGGCATGATGTTCGGTTCGGGCGTCAGCTCCGTGGTCGAAATCCTCCAGTACCTTTCGAGCGAAGCGGCGCTCAAATCGTTCGTCATCTGGACCATGGGCTCTCTGGGCGACGTCACGGGCGGCAACCTCGCCCTGATGCTCCCGGTCATCACCGCGGGTCTCGCGCTCTCCGTCGCCGTCATCAAGCCGCTCAACCTGCTGCTGCTGGGCGAAAACTACGCCCGCACGATGGGTCTCAACGTCCAGCGCACCCGCACGCTGCTGTTCCTCTCCACGGTCCTGCTCGCAGGCACCGTCACGGCCTTCTGCGGCCCGGTGGGATTCATCGGACTGGCCGTGCCACACCTCGCGCGCATGCTCTTCGCCAGCGCCGACCACCGCGTCCTGATGCCCGCGTCGATGCTTTCGGGCGCCGCCCTGCTGCTGGTCTGCGACCTTATTTCCAAATCGCTGGCCCTCCCGATCAACACCGTCACGGCCCTGATGGGCATCCCCGTGGTGATCGTCGTAGTCGTCCGCAACCGCAATCTCTTCTGAAATGAGCATCGCCCTTCGCCATATCACCCTCGCCTACGGCCAGCGCATCCTGCTGCGCGACGTCTCGGCCTCGGTCCCTCCGGGATCGCTCACGGCCCTGATCGGCCGCAACGGCACCGGCAAGAGCACCCTGCTGCGGACCGTCGCCGGTCTGGGCGCCGCCGCGTCCGGCGGGATCGAACTCTGCGGCAAACCCCTCGCAGCGCTCACCCCGCTCCAGCGGGCTTCGACCGTCAGCTTCGTCACCACCGACAAGGTGCGCATCGCCAACCTCGCCTGCGAAGACGTCGTGGCCCTCGGCCGCGCCCCCTACACCAACTGGATCGGACGCATGCAGGAGACCGACCGCGACATCGTGGCCCGTTCGCTCCGGCTGGTCGGCATGGAGGCTTTCGCCTGCAAAACGATGGACCGCATGTCCGACGGCGAATGCCAGCGCATCCTGATCGCCCGTGCGCTGGCGCAGGACACCCCCGTGATCCTGCTCGACGAACCCACCGCCTTCCTCGACCTTCCGAACCGTTACGAACTGGCGACGCTGCTGCGCCGTCTGGCCCACGACGAGGGTAAATGCATCCTCTTCTCGACGCACGACCTCGACGTCGCGCTGGGATTGTGCGACGCCGTCGCGCTGATCGACACGCCCGACCTGCACTGCCTTCCCGCCTCCGACATGGCCTCCAGCGGCCATATCGAGCGGCTTTTCGCCGGCGCCGGCATCTCGTTCGACCCCGCGACGCTGACGATCCGGCTCACAAAAAAGTAACGAATTCAATATTTTTCGGCTTTTTTTTGTTCGACTCACTTTTTTGTTTACCTTTGCACCGCTAAAGTTACCCTTACAAGGGGCAGCAATAGTGGTAAAGGCCCATTCGTCTATCGGTTAGGACGCAAGATTTTCATTCTTGAAAGAGGAGTTCGACTCTCCTATGGGCTACTAACGAGGAGACCTGCGGGCCGGCACGAAACCAGCGAGGGGAGGGGAAGCGAATCCCAGAACTTCGGAAAGCCGCAAGGCGGACGGCGGCATGCGGATCTCTACGGGTGATACTTTTCGAGGAGCGGACCGAGCGTCTATCCACACGCAGCCACGGCTGTTTACCGATTTAGCAACTGAAAAAGTAAAAAATAAAAAACTGGAATTATGGCAAACCATAAGTCATCGAAAAAGCGAATTCGTCAGACGCTGACCAAGCGCGCCCACAACCGTCTTTACCACAAGACGGCACGCAATGCCGTGAAAGCGCTCCGCAACACCACGGAGAAGAGCGCCGCCGAGGCCCTGCTTCCCAAGGTAACCGCCATGCTGGACAAACTTGCAAAGCACAACATCGTGCACAAGAACAAGGCCGCCAACCTCAAAAGCGCCATCCAGCTGCACGTGAACGCGCTCTAAGCCACTTCGCCCAAAATTCAAAGCCGCCCGACGAAGGCGGCTTTTTCATTTCATCACCCCACCTAACCTTTCGGCTCACCGCTTCCGGAAACACCCCGCCCCCTCGCCGTAGTCCAGCCGCCACACCGCCGCTGTCCGACATCCCGACATACACCGTCAAAAAGAAGCCGCCCGCACACCTGCGGACGGCCCGTTCTCCAACCCTTTCGGGAAATTCCCGCACGGTTTACTCCTTCTCGGCAAACCCCTGCGCCCGCAGCCGGATATCCGACCCGTCGGGCGTCACCAGATAGGCCCCGGTCGATTCGGGCGTAATGTGGCCGATTACATCGACGCACCCCATCTTCATCACCTGCTCCTGCATCGCCAGCGGCACCGTGAAGAGCAGTTCATGATCCTCCCCGCCGTTCAGGGCCGCCACCACGGGATCGGCGTGCAGCTCCTCGGCCAGCGCATACGTCTGCTTGGCGATCGGAATCCGGTCCAGATAAATCCGCGCCCCGCACTTCGAGGCCTTGCAAATCTGCAGCAGGTCGCTGGCCAGTCCGTCCGACAGGTCGATCATCGACGTCGGAACGATGCCCTCCTCCGCCAACGCATCCACAATGTCCCTGCGCAGACGGGGTTTGAGGTATTTTTCGAGCAGGTACTCATATCCCCCGAACTTCGGTTCGGGATTCTCCACGTCCGCCAACACGCGCTTCTCGCGCTCCAGCAGCCGCAGCCCCATGTAGGCCGCTCCGAGGTTGCCCGAAATGCAGATCAGGTCGTTCTGCTGCGCTCCGCCGCGCGACACGATCCGCTCCTTGGGGGCATGCCCTGCCGCCGTCAGGCTCAGCACCAGCCCCGTCACCGAAGCCTTCGTGTCTCCTCCAACCAGATCGATCCCCTGCTCCCTGCAGGCGAAAGCGATCCCTTCGTAAAGCTCCTGCAACGCCTCGACCGACATCTTGGCCGACACGCCCAGCGAGACCATCAGCTGCGAAGGCCGGGCGTTCATCGCCAGAATATCGCTTCCGGCCACCGTCACGGCCTTGTAACCCAGATGTTTGAGCGGGAAATAGGTCAGGTCGAAATCGACGCCTTCCGTCAGCAGGTCCGTCGAACAGAGCACGGCTTCGCCCGCAGGAGGCAGTATGACGGCCGCGTCGTCGCCCGCGGCCCGCAGCGTCGAGTCGTTCGTCGGCTCGAACCCGCTGGTCAGCAGGTCTATCAGGCCGAACTCTCCCAATTCGGCGATTTCGGTACGTCGTTTCTTTTCCATATTATAAATTTTTTTACAAAATTAGGGAATCTTTGCTCTTTCCCAAAAATTTAACGTATTTTTGTCCGGTAAATCCCAAAAACGGTTTCTATAATGATAAACATCGTCTTATTCGGTGCGCCGGGCTGCGGGAAAGGCACGCAGGCGCAACGGCTGAAAGCACACTACGGCATCGAGCACGTCTCGACGGGCGAGGTTATCCGCGACGAGATCCGCCGCGGCACGGAACTCGGACGCAGTATGGAATCCTACATCAAAGCGGGCAAACTGGCCCCGGACCAGATCGTCATCGGCATGATCGCCAACTACGTCGCCGAACACAAGCACGCCAAGGGCTGCATTTTCGACGGTTTTCCCCGCACCACGGTTCAGGCCGAGGAGTTCGACAAAATCCTCGCCGGACACGGTCTTCAGGTCGACATCATGATCGACATCCACGTTCCCGAAGAGGAGCTGATCCAGCGCATCCTGCTCCGCGGCAAGGATTCGGGCCGCGCGGACGACGCCTCTGAGGAGGTCATCCGCGGCCGTCTCGACGTCTACCGCCAGCAGACGGCCGTCGTGTCGGACTACTACGCCGCACAGGGCAAATACGCATCGGTAAACGGCACGGGCACGATGGACGACGTCTTCGCCCGCATCACCGACGTCATCGCCCAACTCTAACCGCAGCGCCCCCCCCCAGACACAAATCCGGAGCGCACGATGCGTTCCGGATTTTTCTTGCCTACCGCAGCTTTCTCCCGCTCCGCCGTCCTGCCCCTGCTCCGCCGTCCTGCCCCTGCTCCACTGTCCTGTCCCCGCTCCGCCGTCCTCCCTGCCCCCTCCGGCTGACCTCCCACGGTCCGACATCTCCGCCACACCACACCCCAATTCCCCGTTCCTCGGTCCGCTCCCGCCGTCCACCCTTACACGGCCCGCCCCTCACGGCCCAGCCACCCTCACACGGCCCTGCCACCACATGCGGCCCTGCCCCTGCATAAAAACGCCCCGCCCCGGCACCACGTTTCCTTTTTTTCGTTATATTTGCAATCAAGGCGTTATGGTGACGCCTTATCCCACTTAAATTTTTAATACCATGAAAAAATCCTTACTCTACGCAACGCTCCTCTGCGCAGGATTCTATGCGGCATCCTGTTCCGACAACGAGGGGGGGGGAAAGAGCCTGACCCCGCACCCGAATATTTTCGGGTAGCCTTCGACGGCCCCGCACTGGCGGCCGAACTCAACACCGACTTCACGGCATTCTGCCGAAAGTACGCCGAATACGTCTCCGATCCCGCCGCAAACGCCTTCTCCGCGCATCCGTCGTCCGCCGCTCCGAGCATGAACATGCCCCAGCAGCCCTCCGTCTTCTACTTGGGCAGCTACCTCAAAACCCCGACCGACAGCATCCTGCTCACCCTCTGCGTCGAAAAGGACGATTACGACAACGTGAAAACGATCACGGCCGCACCCGAAGATCCGGCCAAATCCCTCGACGTGTGGCAATACTGCCTGACCTCCGCCGAAGCGCTCCGTCTGGGCACGTTCCTCGGCACCAAATACAAAAGCCCCTCTTCGTCGGGCGTATTCCAGACCATCGACGACACCCTGAACCACATCGCCCAGCACGGCACCGCCGAAACGCTCGCCTGCACGATCTTCGGCGTCGTTCCGCAGGCCGCATACGCCGTCTTCCAACTCGACAACGGGGCCTTCTCCGCCCGGCTCATGAACAGCTACCTTAAGCTGGACTATCCCGCGATGCGCCGCTGGCTCGGCGGCGACCACGCCGCCTTCGCTGCGGAGTACTACGTTCTGGGCAACAAGATCAACGCCTTCGGCGACCTCTACGTCTACTTCTACTATGCCAAGGACGCCGCCGGCAACACCTTCACCGTCGACGTACACGCCGACAAGAACGGCGAGAAAATCTCCGAAATCGACGTCTACGTCAGCGCCGACCGCAACGACGCCGACAAGCAGCTGGCCATCTGGAAGGAATACGCCCGCGACTACGCGGACAAAGGTCTGGGCGCCTTCAAAGAGGCCTATACGACCGATTCGTGGGGCGACCGGAAAGAGACGTTCGCCGATCTTGCCGCAGCGGTCGCCCATGTCGAATCCAACGGCCGGCCGGGTCCCTTCGACGGCGGCATCATCGTCGTTTTCGAAGCCGACGGCGTCGCCACGAATCTGGTGATGAACCAGCAGTACATCTACCTGCTGATCAAGGACCCGAACTACAACGTCGAATAACCTCACACACAGCCGCAAACCCCTCCGGCAGGCCGTCCCCGGCCCTCCGGAGCGAAATTAACCGGCCGAATGTCAAAAAAAGGGGCGCTTCCTTGCGGAGGTGCCTTTTTTTTCTTACATTTGCACCCGCTGAAAAGCGTAAATTAATTTAATTCCAACAATTATGAACAATTACGAAACCGTTTTCATTGTCACGCCGGTTCTGTCCGATGCTCAGGTTCAGGAGGTTGCTGACAAATTCCAAGGTGTCATCACCGAGAACGGCGGTCAGATTGTGAACAAGGAGTCGTGGGGCCTTCGCAAGCTCGCCTATCCTATTCAGAAGAAGACCACCGGTTTTTACTTCTTGGTAGAGTTCACGGGCGAAGGCATGCTCATCAACACGCTCGAAACGCAGTACCGCCGCGACGAGCGTATCATCCGTTTCTTAACATTCAAGCAGGACAAATTCGCCGTCGAGTATTCGGAGAAGCGTCGTGCAAAACTTTCTAACAAATCGGAGGAGTAAACCATGGCACAGGAGAACAAAGCACAGTCTGAAATCCGTTACCTCAACCCGGTGTCGGTAGACGTCAAGAAAAAGAAATACTGCCGCTTCAAGAAACTCGGCATCAGATACGTGGACTACAAGGACGGAGAATTCTTGAAGAAGTTCCTCAACGAGCAGGGCAAGATCCTTCCCCGCCGCCTGACGGGTACTTCGCAGAAGTTCCAGAAGAAGGTCGCACAGGCCGTGAAGCGTGCGCGTCACCTCGCCATTCTGCCCTTCGTAACCGATTGCATGAAATAATTAAAGGAGGAAGAGACAATGGAAGTTATTCTGATCAAAGATATGGAAAATCTGGGTTACGCCAACGACATCGTGAACGTAAAACCCGGTTACGCGAACAACTACCTGATCCCTCAGGGTTACGCCAAGGCCGCCACTGCATCCGCCAAGAAGGTTCTCGCCGAGAATCTCCGCCAGCGCGCTCACAAGGACGCCAAGATCCTCGCCGACGCTCAGGCGCTCGCCGAGACCATCGCCAACCTGCCGCTGTCGCTGGCCGTGAAGGCCGAGGAGGGCAAACTCTTCGGTACGGTTACCGCCGCCGATCTGGCCGAGGCGCTTGCCGCCAAAGGCATCGAGCTCGACCGCAAGGTGATCGTCGTTGACGCCATCAAGACCGTCGGCGAATACGAGGCTGTCGCCAAACTCCACAAGGAGGTCAAGGCAGTCATCAAATTCTCGGTTACCGCCGCCGAATAATCCGGGGACGGAGGACCTGCCACCGGGTGCGACGACAATCCCGGCAACGGGGTCCGAGTCCGGCAAGACAGTAAAAAGGAGAGCTTCAGGCTCTCCTTTTTCATTTTCGCCGGCGCTCCTTTTCCATTTCGGGCAGTTCCCGGCTCCGCCCCGGCATTTCGCATCTCTTTCCGCATCCGTCTCTCTACACTCCCCAAATTCCCCTTCACCTTCCACCGAATTTCACTTCGGGCGCCATCCGGAGCCCCGGCCACACCGTAACCGTCTGCGCCCTAATGCGGCGCGGCCGTCGGCGGATCTACATGCCGCGGCGGCACCGAGTAGGAGCGGAGCACCAGCCCCACCCCGACGAAGATCACCAAGGCGAAAATCACCGTGTCGGCGTGCAGTTTGTCGAGTCCCATGCCCACCGAAATGGCGATCGCCAGTACGGGCTGCAAATAGGTGTATATGCTCGACACCGTCGCGGGCACGCTCTTCAGCGCATAGTTGAGCATCAGGTTGGGAAGATAGGTCGGCACCGTCAGCACGAACAGCGTCGGGAAAAGCGCATGCTTCGCAATGGCGGCGTAATCCGTATGAACGATCTCCTTCAGGCCGAAGGGCAGGGCGACGACCGCCGCCACGCAGTAAAGCCACCTCAACACGGTCGTAATCCGGTATTTGGCGATCAGCCGCTTGAACCACACCATGTAGAGCGACGTAACGCAGGCGCAGAGCAGAATCATCACGTTGCCCCAGAGGTGCGAATGCTGGTGCGACGACGACGCGCCCGCCAGCACCACGGCCACGGCACCCGCCATGCCGAGCACCAGCCCCGCGATCTTCAATTTCGTGAAACGGTCCATCCCCAGCAACACCGAGAGCAGCAGCACCAGCAGCGGCACGATGGTGTCGATGATCGAGCCGTCGATGGGCGAAGTCATCGAAAGGCCGTACATGATGAACACCTTGCGCAGCACGCCGATCAGCAGCGCGGCGCCGATCAGCTTGCGCACGTCGGCCTTTGCGACCTTTTCGGCCTTCTGCCACAACAGCGGCACCAGCGAAAAGAGCGCCGTCGCGATCAGCGACCCGGAGACCATCGCCATCGGATGGACGTAACGCGGCAGCACGATGTTGTAAAAAGGGTAGTCCATGGCCCATACGATATTGCAAATCAGCAGGGCGATATGGGGTTTGAATCTGTTCATCCGTTTCGGGGTTTATCCCGCCCAAAAACAAAAACAGTGTCCGTCCTCCCGTCCCGTCTCCTTCGCGGCCATGCCGCCCGCAGCACCGCCCAAAGGCCGTCCGTCGGACGACGCGCCCGCTCCGCACCTCCTCCGAAGTGCTGCGCCGGAGAGGGCTGGCATGGAAGTTGTTTTTTAAAAGACCGATTTTGCTACAATCGCAGCCCCCTTGCACATTAAAAACTTTAAAACGAAACGTTATGAACACCAAGAAAAACAAAAAAACCGATTCGCCCCACTTCCGTGAATTCTTCCTCGACCAGATCAAAGACGTCTACTGGGCCGAGAAACACCTTTCGTCCGGACTCAAAAAGATGAGAAAGGCCGCCACCAGCCCGAAGCTGGCCGCCGCATTCGAGAAACACATCGAGGAGACCGCAGGCCAGATCGAACGGCTGAAGCGGGTTTTCGAACTGCTGGGCAAAACCCCGCAGGCCAAGAAGTGCGAAGCCATGGAAGGACTTGTCTCCGAGGCCGAAAGCATGATCGAGGACACCCGGAAAGACTCCTATACGCGGGATGCGGGCCTTATTCTGGCCGCCCAGAAAGCCGAACATTACGAGATCGCCTCGTACGGCACGCTGAAAGTCTTCGCCGAGATGATGGGCGAGACCGAAATCGCCCGCGAACTGGGCATGATCCTCAAAGAGGAGGTCTCCACCGACTCGCTGCTCTCGTGTCTGGCCGAAGAGGATGTGAACGAAATGGCCGTGGCCGAATAATGCCCGCCCTCCGGGCCGGAAAGGCCGAACCTCCGACCCGACTATAACGATTTTCCCCTGCCGCAGATCGTCGCGGCAGGGGAAAATCGCTTCCGGGCCCTTTCCCGGTCGCTGCGTCGTGCCGTCACCGCCGCTGCGAAGGGACTTCAAACGTGGCCGGAGACGCGCCGTCGATCTTTTCGCCCCGGTAATAGACGCTCCACGCATCCTTTCCATACCCTTTGCCGATATTTTCGAACGACGAAGCCGAAGCGCCGCCGACTTTGCGGCCCTGAAAAAACACCGTCCACGCATCCTTTCCGTATCCCCCGCCGAGACTGACGAACGAACCGGCCGCAGCCCCTTCCACCTCGCGCTCCCGGTAATAGACCGTCCAGCTGTCTTTGGAATAGCCGCCGCCCAGCGTCCGGGTCATCTTCGCATTCGCACGCTGCCGCTCCCCGTACAGATAGGTATTCCAATTATCCCTGCCGCGTCCCTTTCCCAGACTCTCGAACGACGAAGCCGAAGCGCCCTTTACCTCTTCACCGCAGTAAAACACCTTCCAGTTGTCCTTGCCGTAGCCGTCCCCCAGATCGACGAACGACGAAGCCGAAGCCCCCTCGACCTTCAGCCCCCGGTAATAAACCGTCCAGCTGTCCTTGGAATACCCTTCGGGCCTTCTGTCCCGCCCCGGATGCACGCCGCCGTGCCGGGCAGCGCTCACCTGAGCGAAACACGCATCCCCGCCCGACAGAAGCGCGAAGGCGGACAGCAAAACCACTATCATTTTTTTCATAATACAGTCGTCAGTTAGTTTTTACTATTCAAACCCCAAATATACCCGCTTATTGCGCCGCGCCCAAGAAATCCGCCGAAAAATTCACCCGCCGCCACCGATTCGCAGCCATCAAGAGACTTTCGACTGACGAGAGATTTCCGAACGACAAGAGACTTCCGAACG
>NZ_AENZ01000014.1:0-1397 GCF_000183485.2 Alistipes sp. HGB5
TGTCCCGTCCTGAAAAAGGTTTACAGTGATTGATAATTAAAGATAAACATTTTGGTTCAAAAAATATTGTCCTGATATAAGTTTACATATGCCTTCCGAACAACCGTCTTTCGGCCCCAATGATGTTTGAGTTTCCCGGTTCTAAGTTCCGCTTCCAAGGGCGTAAGCCAATCGCAGCTGGCATGAGGTCTGAGTGAATTGTAAAGGATAACGATCTGGTCGATGCGTTCTTTTGCTGCCTGAAAACTTTCAAAACATTCCTCGTCGATCCATTCGCTCTTCAGAATACCGTTCACCCGTTCGGCAACGGCATTCTCATACGGATCGCCCTTTTCAGTCATGCTGATGCGAATCCCATTATCGGTCAGTAATTTCACATATTCTTTTCGAACAATATTGGCATCCTCTGTCCGAATGATGGATTAACCCTTGCCGTTTTTGCTGCGGAGTCTGGTCTATGGCCATCCTCAGTGCACGGAGCGCTCCGTCCCGTTCCAATGTCGTATTCAGATTATAGCCTACGATCCGTTTGGAATAGGCATCCGTTATCAAAGCCAGATATGCAAATCCTTCTTTCAAAGAAATGTACGTAATATCTCCGACCCATAAACGATGCGGCCGCTCGAGGTCGAAACCCCGGATCAGATTCGGATATTTACGCATCCAGTGCCGCGAGCAGGTCGTAACGCTGTATTTCTTCCGACGTTTGACCAGAAGATTGTTTTCCGAAAGCAGCGTAAATAACCGATCCCGGCTGACCGGAAATCCGCCTTGTTGCAGCAAATGCCACAGTTTGCGACCGCCGAGCCTGGGCATCAGTTTCCGGTAGTAACCCACCCGCTCCAAAAGAAGGGTGTCGGACAAGGATCCTTCCCTATTACGCCGTAAATGTTTATAATAGGCCTGACGGGTATAGCCGAACAACCCGCACAGAAACGACAGGCTCATTGCTGTGTGTCTTTCTTTGAGACGCTGGACTGTCCGGCTGCGGATTTTTTTAGCAGGTCGATACCGTATTCTTCTTGGAGGATATCTCCCATGATCTCATAGCCTTCCAGACGTAATAAAGCCTCTTCCAAGCGCCGCCGAAGGGCTTTGTTCTCGGATAATAATTCACTGGCTTCTTCACTCGTAACGCGGGACATGATCGGATAAGGATTAGGGGTACTCACAAAGCTACAACTATTTTTCGCTTTCCACCGCTGACCCATCTTATGAATCGTAGACATGGGAATACCATGTTCTTCGGAGAGTTGGCGAGCCGTCTTGACTCCGCTCAAATACTCCTGTAAAATCAGATGACGCAACTGACGCGGTAAATAATGACGTGATAAGTCTGAATTCGTTTTTTGCTGCATAAGATTTACTCTTTTCTGTAAACCTTTTTCAGGACGGGA
>NZ_AENZ01000013.1:0-5561 GCF_000183485.2 Alistipes sp. HGB5
TTCAGTCGGTCGCCCTCGCGTGTGCGAATCTGCGTCAAGGCCGAAAGCCGGGACCCGTAGGCGGGTGATATGAAGCCTTTCGACACCTCGGCCGATTGGACCGTTTCGCCGCTGAAAATCGAGAGGATGCCGTAGGCATGCGCCTGATTGTAAATCGGTACGTCGTCGTAAAGAATTAATGTCTGGTCGTTGCTGCCGCCGCGTACCAGCAGCCCCGACATGCCGTCCTTTCCGGCCGAGACGCCCGGAAGTAGTTGCAGGAATTTGAATATGTCTTTTTCGCCCGCGAACAGCGGGGCGTATTTAAGCTGCTCGATGTCCACGGCGATATTGCCCGTCTGCTTGTAGACCATCAACGGCCTGCGGGCGGTGACGACTACCGAATCTATCGCTTCGGTGCGTGAAATGCTGTCGGCGGGAGTTTGCGCCGTAAGTAAGGCGGGAATGCAAAGCGCCAGACAGCCTGCGAGCAGTTTCCTCATAATTCGGGCGTCGTGTAATAGTTATATCCGGCGAAGATGCCGATACCGTTGTCGATGTTCGAGTAGACCGTGATCTGCTCGATAAAGGGATTTTCCTGCGCACTTTCTCCCGTATTCAGCTCATGTTTATATCGGGAGCGCATATAGCGGTCGTAGGTATCGGACGCCGCAATAATCTGAAATGTGTGCCTGTTTTCAACGGCTCCGAAAACCGAGAAGCGGAGCGGGAATGCTGCGCTGAGATTTTCGCGGGCGACACGCAGAAAATATTCGAAATCTATGGTACTTCCTTTTTCGTCGGATTCGTAGGCGTCGTTCGCGCCGTTCACCTGATCGACAAATACGGAAGTCGTATAGAACGCATATATATCTTTTTCTCCGTTATTGTCCTGTTCCGTACCCCGGAGCCAGATAGCTTTGGCATCCACGCCTGCAGTAAGGTCCGTCATGTCGAAATGTCGATACCATCCCTTTTGGTGCGCGAACGATATGCGGGCTGCGGGCGCTTCGGGAATCGTCGTCCGGGCAGACAACTCGCCATAGCCGGGGACCGACACAACAAGACGGTAAGAGCGCCCGGCAGCAGCCCGGAACGTTGTTTGGGTCGTACCCTCCGGATCGGCCGGGCAGCGCACAACCTCGGTATTATCTTCGTACAGGCGGATTTCGGCTTCCCCAACGGGAGTGAACCCGCTTTGAGCCGAGTAGCTGCGGCTCCAATGCAGGCGTACTGCAAAGGGTTCCTGCGGCGAGATCAACGCATTGACAACCACGCGGGGCTTAAAATCCTTTTCACCGAAAGAATAATCCACTTCGCAGGACCAGCAGATAAAAACTACAAAGAATACCGAAATGCAGCGCAGCATGTTTATTTAATCTTTATTATCAACTTATCTCCCTTACGGCTTTCCGGACTGCATTCGTCATAATAGCCGTAATCAAGACGTAGCACGATTTTTTTACCGGACGTGCCGCCGCTGATATTTACTCGTAAAGGAAGTTGCAGGGCATCCTTATTCTTGAAATTGAAAGCCTGCTCGCTGAGAATGAAATCACCGCCGGGATTTGCCGTGGAAAGATTCTCCTCGACAACGACCTTTACCGTCTGTTTGGGATGAGCTTTGGCTGCAAAAGCATTGCGTGTAACCAATAAATCCACCTGCGCACCGGGTCCGACAGTTATTTTCGTAACAGGTTCAACCCAGCCCTCCTGCGATGGATCGTTATGCAGGAAATAAAACATGTCCTCGAAGCTCCAAACATGTTTTTCATCGTTGCAAGAAATGAATCCGATGGCAAACGCAAGCAAGAAAAGAATCTTTTTCATAATAAATTTTAGAGTGTGGAATAATCAAGGAAACAGAGAATTATGTCCCTGTTTCCTTGATATGGAATAGTTAGATACATTCGGGAACCGGCAGGTAAATTCCTTGGCAGCAATTAATATCCGTAACAACTCCGCAATTACCCATCTCACGGCTTCGTGCCCTATGTACAATGCAGTTGAATCCGCTCGGCATAGGTACTTCCGTAGGGGTCATGTTGAATTGACCGTTTCCGAAACCGATGGTCGCATACAGGTTCTTTGTGGATTCCGTTTTCGAATAGTTATTTCTGTATGTTTCGAAAGAAATACGTTTCCCGGCGATGGTTAAATCCCAATGCAGATTCTCAATATAAAAGCGGTCATTGTAGGTATTCCATCCTATCAGGGTCTTCTTCTTTTGTCCCGAAACATGCACCTGAATAGCAAAGGAGGTGTTATAGTATTTCTGTCCATTTACCTCTTGTACAACAGAGTGACGCAATACGTTGGTGCGAGAGAAAACTTTGTACTTTTTTGTTTCACGACGGCGATCCGTATATTTCTGCGAAATCTCTCCTCTGGTCTGGGTTTCATCGAATACAGGCGCAACATAACCTATTTCTTCAACTTCAACAGCCCTTGTTTTTGCATCGGTCCTCTCGATAGTTACGGATTCCGCGTTCACGGTATGTTTGACATCACCGACATAAAAAACTCCATTAATGTCGGCAATGCTGGCATAACCGACAGAAGTAATCACAGGCATCAGGCGGTCATTATCCATTTTAAGATAGCCTGCGCAGGTTTCAAGAACCGCTTGGTACTCCTCCGGAGTTTCACAGGCGATAATATCATCCAACATACTATCCGTGAACGAACGCCACGAGGTGAAATTATGCGCTTTCTCGAAAGCGTGCAGAGATTCTTCCGAAGTCAGCGATTCCAAAGTGTTCAGGCAAACTTCACCTGATGAAAAATGCAGTGTGCCATTGATGCACTGAATCTCGTCATTCTCCACAGGCACCAGCGTTTCCGGGGTGACGGATGATGTATCCACACTGTCACTTTTCGCACAAGCATAAGCTGCAAATGCAACTATAGTAAAAATACAAATTTTGGTAATCTTCATAATCGTATGGGTTGTATTTTTAACTACTCGTAAAGTTTTTCGGCTTCCTCTTTTATTAGAAAGCTATTTACGTCCGCCGCCAAATACAACTCCTACGGAAATATTGAAATGCCGGTTGGCCTTTTCTTCCAATTTATAATTGAAGGTTACGCGAAGGTGGTGAAACAACTCCACGCCAATACGCGGCATGAAACAGAAAGACCCCGTCTTGGTTCCCGTCGAGAATCCGCCCCAGTTGGGCTGCGAGTCATCAAAGGTAATCGGAGCCGAATTATCCAAAGAGGCATAACCCAAACCGATACCCGCGAAGAATGAAATTTTCTTATAACGCCGAAAATTGTAATCCGTCACAGCCATCACGTTCCATGTCTTGAATTTCAGCTGTCCAGCATTGACGGACTCTCGGTGGAAAATTGTCCCTCCTACCTGTACACCGACATCCAACGGAACGCGCTGTATATTATATCGCACTTCAGCATAAAATGTTGCGCCGAGTTTGTTCTTGTCGAAATTCAGTTTGTCGGCACCGAAAGCAAAGCCTCCGCCGATTTCACCCTCGATACAGCCAACCTTACGATCTGCAACTGTGGATTGGCTGGTTTGAGCATTACCCTGCATGAAACATAGCAGGGCAAATGCAAAGATTAACTTTTTCATACTTGATAAATAATAAACGCTGGAAATATACTTATTTTGTTTCAATTACGCAAGCGCGCCACTGATTGTCGTATTTGACGGCTCCGTATATGCGCCCTCGAATGATAGATACATCTTTTGCCGGTGAGAAACTCGAATTCTTATAATGGAATCCACCTCCGGACATATTGGACTTGAAGCCAATCATGAAATTACCGGAGAACCACTGCTTGTCCCATCTTACAACCTCTCGTCCAGTGTGATAATCCACCTCTTCGCTTTGTGGGAATATTACTCTGATTTTGCGATCTCCGTCACGAGTAGTAAACAATCCGCGAGGATTATTCAAGAGTCCCTTGTTCTGAGAATCATTGAACCAACTATTTATGCTACTTGCCAATTTCTTCATTCCGGCAGCCATTGCTCCGTTCACATCACCTGTTGTAACATCATAATTTGCAAGCGGAATATGAAAAAGGACAATTTTGGAGTTTGCAAACGGGAATTTCTTTGTCATTCCGGTCGGATATTTATTGTATTGCGGCAAACCATTCGGCATTTTAGGAGGGTCGATGAAGGTCGGAGACGGGAATTTATATTCACATTCGATGGCCGACCATCCATAACGAAATTCTTGAGCTTTTTTTCGCCACCAGATGCCTAATGTGCGTTTTTGCATACGAACCGTCATACCTACAGCTCGGTAGATAATATAATCCTGTTCGTACATACGCAATTTCATGCGATGACGCTTATTGTAGTTGTTCGTTATAGTTACATTCAGCCCAAACCATCCGGAGAGACCTTGCGCCAGCCAACTTCCGTTGCCGCCACCTTTCGTGTAGGTTGCGCGGCGAATCCTGTCCTTCGGAATCTTCATACCGTTCGTCAGCGTAATACTTCCATCATAATTATACGTTACCGAGCTATTATTTCCTGAATTACCAGAGCCGACTGACGAGAAGCCGCCTCCACCTGAATTACCCCCATCAATGATAACGCGATCTTGAAGGATTAGATCTTCTTTGATATAATCGACTTTAACAAATTGCGCCTTAACTCCCTTTGTGTCTGCTATTTCAACAACTTGACCATGAGAACATTGACTCGACGGCTAATTTCTGTTCCACCAAATTAGGGTCGAAAAGCACCTTTTCGTTAGCATCGTACATCATCATACCATCCTCAACGAAGCGACAAATCTTATCGCCGACCTGCACCTCACGCTCGCCATTGAGAATTGCTGTCATGTACGGATCTACGATGAGGCTGTCTTCAGGTTCGTATTCCAAAGAATCTGCGGCGATTTCAGCCAATTCTACATCCGTAAACTCTCGAAGACCTTGATCGAGCAAGTGCTGGCGGAGCGAAACGAACTCTCCGTTCAACGCTTGAGCTGCAGCGCGGGTCGCTGGAAGATGTTTGATGTCGAAAGCCTGTCTCTCTTTCATCTGAGAAATCGTGGAGGATAGATCATCAACAGAGTTAAAATGTAAGACTCCTGACTTAACCGGTGCTGTCGTTTCATCTGATTGAGGCTGCATGTTCTCATTTTGTGTGAGATCCTGTGTACATGATGACACATACAATGCCATCACAAACAATAATAAAATTTTCTTCATAATTGATACGTTAAAATTGGTTGAAATTTATTTCAATTAAAGTTACTTCACGGAAACTATACAATGAATAGAGTCCATTGCAATTGGAGAAACCCGTACTATATAAATAAATTAATCGTTACCCAACGATTTATCTGCGGCAGGAAGTCTCACTCAAATTGGTCGGATCTATTCTGTAAATTCGATCTGTCCTGTGTAAATCGTACCGTTTTCATATTCGACGGTAATCAGGTAAACCCCGCAGTCGAGGTCCGACACGTCGAGCGTCGCAGTCTGATCGGTGAAATTCACCATTTCCGTAAGATAGGTTCCATTGCCGGAGATCGTAACGAATGCCCGGTCGCAATTCTCCGGAGAGTAAAGCGTAATAGTGTTGCCATCCGGAG
>NZ_AENZ01000012.1:0-1424 GCF_000183485.2 Alistipes sp. HGB5
TTGTACTGCACCCCAAAAGTTGGACACTTTTGGGGTGTTTTTTATGAAATATAATTATGAGATTCGTTTAAAGGCCGTAAAACTGGTACTCGAAGGCGGACTTTCGGTTAGGGAAGCCGGATGTCACTTGGGCTGTGGCCGCTCGCAAGTTCACTTGTGGGTAACATTATTCGAGCGCCATGGCCTTGCCGGCCTTAAGCTGCGCCACGGTAGCTACAGTGCAGAATTTAAGTTGTCAGTTTTGAAGCATATGCACCAAAATCATCTATCTTTGCTGGAGACAGCAGTGCATTTCGGCATTCCGGGCCCTTTTGTTATTCGTCAATGGGAGCGGCTCTATCAAAACCAAGGTGCTGAAGGCCTGCGGCGTAAACCGCAAAGAAGGAGGCCGGCCATGAGTAAATCGAAGACTAAAAAAGTCAAACTCAAAACGACTCCGCACGAAGAGTTGCTTAAGGAACTGGAGTATCTTCGTGCCGAGAATGCTTACTTAAAAAAATTGCAGGCCTTAGTCGAGGAGCGCATTGTCCGCGAGAGCGGGAAAGAGCCCAAGCCATCGAAGGACTAAGGCCGCA
Source organism: Alistipes sp. HGB5 (assembly GCF_000183485.2). Classification (NCBI taxonomy): domain Bacteria; kingdom Pseudomonadati; phylum Bacteroidota; class Bacteroidia; order Bacteroidales; family Rikenellaceae; genus Alistipes; species Alistipes sp. HGB5. The sequence goes on from NZ_AENZ01000012.1 coordinate 576, forward strand.
GTGCCGGCTTTCAGTATTGCTCAAAGCCGCAGGGATGGCGCGAAGCACATTTTATTATCACTTCAGAAAATCAAAACAACCCGATAAATATGCTCGCGAAAAAGAGAGTATTATAAGGTTATATCACGAACATAAGGGGCGTTATGGTTATCGGCGCATTACCGTTGAAATGAATAAGATCGGATATGCGATAAATCACAAAACCGTACTTAAGCTGATGAATATTTGCGGGATAAAAAGTCAGGTCAGGCTCCGTAAATACTGTTCATACAAAGGACAGATCGGACGGATAGCGCCCAATCTTCTGCAACGCGACTTTGCAGCCGAAAAACCGAATCAGAAGTGGGTTACTGACCTTACGGAATTTTCGGTTTGCGGCGTAAAGTTATATCTATCGCCGATTATGGACTTATATAACCGGGAGATTATTAGCTATAAAATAGCTGAACGCCCTAACTTTATGCAGATCATGAAGATGCTGGACGATGCGTTTGCCAGAATACCGGATTCTCCGGGTATTGTCTTGCATTCCGACCAGGGCTGGCAGTATCAGATGAAGCAGTATCAGCTCCGTTTAAGACAGAAAGGTATTACACAGAGCATGTCGCGCAAGGGTAACTGTCTGGATAACGCTGCTATGGAAAGTTTCTTTGGATTATTGAAGTCCGAATTATTATATTTGCAAAAATTCTCATCCATAGACCATTTCCGAAAAGAATTGGAAGAATATATCGACTACTACAATAACAAGCGGATAAAGAAATACTTAAACAACATGAGCCCGGTACAATACCGAACTCATGCCATCTAAACAAATACTAATCCGTCCAATATTTGGGGTGCACTTCA
>NZ_AENZ01000011.1:0-44764 GCF_000183485.2 Alistipes sp. HGB5
GTGATCTGTCTCTTTTCCGACACGACCGACGTCCACAACGCCCACGAAGCGCTTTTCAACAGCGAAAAGCTGCTGCGCAACATCTTCGACAACGTGCAGGTGGGCGTCGAGCTGTACGACCGGGAGGGGTATCTGGTGGACCTCAATAACAAGGACCTCGAAATCTTCGGACTCAAGAAGAAGGAGGAGGTGCTGGGCGTCAATTTCTTCCGCAACCCGCTTGTCCCCGGCGAGATCCGCGAGAACGTGCGCAACGGGCAGGAGCAGGCGTTCAAACTCGATTACCATTTCAACAGGCTGGACGGCTACTATTCGTCGGGCAAGAACGGAAACGTGCAGATATATACGACGGTCACCATGCTCTACGACATGTACGGCGAGCTGATCAATTTCGTGGTCATCAATATCGACAACACCGAGATCAACGAAGCCTACAGCCGTCTTGCCGAGTTCGAAAGTTCGTTTTCGCTGGTGAGCCGCTTCGGCAAGGTGGGCTATGCGCGTTTCGACCTGATGACGCGCGACGGTTATGCCGTGCCGCAGTGGTTTCATAATCTGGGAGAGGAAAGCGATACGCCGATGCCGCAGGTGATCGGGGTTTACAACTACGTGGACCCGGAGGACCGCGACGCCATATTCCGGGAAATCAGGCGCGTCAAGGCGGGCGAATCCAACGGATTCACGCTTGACCTGCGGGTTACGCCCAAAGGCGAACCGACGGGATGGACCCGCGTCAATGTGGTGCGCAATCCGCTGAACACCGACCCGTCGAAGATCGAGATGGTATGCGTCAATTTCGACGTCACGGAGCTGAAGCAGACCGAGAAGAACCTGATCGAGGCCAAGAACAAGGCCGAGGTCAGCGACCGGCTCAAATCGGCTTTTCTGGCCAACATGAGCCACGAAATCCGCACGCCCCTGAACGCCATCGTGGGATTTTCGAACCTGCTGGCCGAGACGGACGACATCGGGGAGCGGCGTGAGTACATGCGTGTCGTCGAGGAGAACAACGAGCTGCTGCTCAAACTCATATCCGACATTCTGGACCTTTCGAAGATCGAAGCAGGCACCTTCGAATTCAATTACGGCCGGGTGGACGTCAACCGCATGTGCGAGGAGACGGTGTGCTCGCTCAGTCTCAAGGTCAAGGACAAACCCGTCGAGCTGATCTTCGGGGAGCACGACGCGCAGTGCTGCGTGGTCGGCGACAAGAACCGGCTGATTCAGGTCATCACCAACTTCATCAACAATGCGGTGAAGTTCACTGACGAAGGCTCCATTACGCTGGGGTACCGTACGGAGGGCGGCGAGTTGCTTTTCCATGTCGAAGACACCGGATCGGGCATCTCCGAAGAGCATAGGCAGAGCATCTTCGACCGCTTCGTCAAACTCAACAGCTTCGCGCAGGGCACCGGACTGGGGCTTTCGATCTCGAAGAGCATCGTCGAGCAGATGGGCGGCCGTATCGGCGTCGAATCGGAGGTGGGGCGCGGCTCCCGGTTCTGGTTCACGATTCCGGCCGTGACGTGCGACGCGCCCGAAAAAAAGGGCGCCGCTCCCGCACCGCGTCCGGCGGCGGTGCATGGCGACGGACGGCTGCCGCGCCTGCTCGTGGCCGAGGATACCGACAGCAATTACCTGCTGGTGTCGCTGATGCTGCGCAGGGAGTTCGACATCGTGCGCGCTTCCGACGGCGAAGAGGCCGTGAGGATATGCCGCGAACTCAAACCCGCCGCAATTCTCATGGACGTCAAAATGCCCGGCATGGACGGTCTCGAAGCCACGCGGCGTATCCGCGCCTTCGATCCGTCGGTGCCGATCGTCGCCGTCACGGCGTTCGCCTACGACCGCGACCGGCAGAAGGCGCTCGACGCCGGAGCCAGCGAATACCTGTCTAAACCCCTTAACGGCGAACGGCTGCGGCAGACGCTCCGCGAGCTGCTTTCGGAAGAATAGGACAGCTCCGGAAACAGTGGCCCTGCGGTATGCCGTCCGGCGGGATTCGGGCTGTCATGGGTGTCGTTGCGGCTCTCATACTCTGCTCATGCAGGTGCGCCCGGCCGGAAACGGAAAACGGGCCGTTGCCCGACCGGCTCATAAGCGCATCACGGAGTTTTCCGCAAACAGAGACCTGTCTGCGCCCGGTTCAGCCACCCTTCCCGGCGGCGACTTGTCGCGGTGCAAGGAGACGCTCATGCAGTTGCGCGCAGTTTTTCCTGCCGGGCCGGACAAGTGCGTGAACCGGGACCGGATTCCCCGGCGCAACGCCCTTGGGCGGAGCCGAACAGACGATTTCTCCCGGTGCGGCTGCATTATTCCGAAAATTTGTACTATCTTTGCAATGTTTCCATGAGACTTTGTTTCGCAAAACGGGGGTGCCCGGTTTTGACAGCAGGCAGAGTTTGATTGTAAGCACGCCGAGCGCTGTGTGGCGGCTCGTTAATCCCGATGCTCGATTTACAAATGGCAATAACAGCTATGCACTCGCTGCCTAATTTTCAGAGAAAGTTAGCTTAATCGCCGGGTCCAAGGAGGCTTGGCGACGAGTATCCCGGAGAGTGGTTCCGCTCTTTAACCGCTTTCCATATGGGGTATCATCGATTTAGAGATAGTGCGCCGGACCGTCCCGGCCGGCGTGCGAAATTCAGGGACTGGGACCTCGGTTAGGCGGCCGCCTGCCGGACCGGGGTAGAAGGATCAAGTGGCGGCTAAGCGTGTAGAAAGCTTTCGGGTTCCCTGTTTGGACGCGGGTTCGACTCCCGCCACCTCCACACCGCAACAAAAAATACGACCTGCCGTCACTGCGGCAGGTCGTATTTGTCTGAAGAGCGGAGTATTATTTCTTGTACCAGTCTTTATTCTTTTCGCCGTTCGTAGCGGCCCATTCCGCATAAGCGGGGTAGACCTGATCGATCGGGGACTTTTCATTTGTCTGGTCGAGCAGTTTGGCCACGTCCCCGTCGTTCGCACCCGAAAGGAAGAACGCGAACGGATAATTCTCGGCGCGTACGTAGTAGATGCCTTTTTCGGGAATCGACTTGTCGTCGTTCGTGCCGAAGAACGACATCTCGGCGCGTGCCGTCGGCGCTTCGTAGGGGATATGCACCTCCCAGCGTTTCCCTGCGGTCAGCCCGTCGCGGTCGGTGCGGTAGATAAACGGCTTGATCGTTCCGGCCTGCGCCTCGGCGACCGGCGCGTCGTATTTCGCCGTAATCCGGTAGGTCGCACCCATCGTCTCCTTAACGTCGGGCGTCAGCAGCACGACCTTGCCGTCGCGCTCGAAATCCGCGGCTTCGAACGTCTCGGCGCCGGGCTTGCGGACGCTGAATTCGAGTTTTGCATCCGCCGCAGCTCCCGTAAGGGTCACGGCGAGTCCGTTGGCGTTGCCTGCGAAGTTGGCGAAGGTCTTCAGCATGAACGACTCCTCGAAAACGCCCTTTTCGTTGAATACCTTCTCGTAATCGCTGCGGACCATCACGTCGTTCATGTCGTAGTCGCCGCGGCTGGGCCAGAGGTCCTCGAAGGCATAGATGCCGCGCAGTACGTTGGCCGTCTTCTTGCCGTCGTTGACATCGACCGACGGAATGTCCGTCACGGCGTCCACGGGGTTGGAGGTCATCGTGAATACCACGTCGCTGAAGTTCTCGTCGTTGGTGTGGTCCTCGAACGAGAAGAGCACCGAATTGATGCCGCTTTTCTTGTCCGTATAGCGGAATACGGCCGTGCGCGGCGTCTGATAGGCGACGCCGTTGTTATTGACGCTCAGACCGTCGGAAGTCGCGGCGCGGTACTTTTTGTCTCCGGCTCTCAGCCGGTTGGTCCATGCGTTGGTGGCCAGTACGAAGCCGATGCGGTAATCGGCCGGGAATACGGTCGTAGCTCCGGCCTTGCTGCCGTCGGCGATTTCGGGATAATAGATCAGCTGTACGGCGGTGCCGCGCTCCACGCCCTGATAGAGCCGTGATTCCCACGGCGAGTTGCTCCACCGGCCGTCCTGCGTGTTGGGGAAGATCATCACCACATTGGCGTCGGCGAGCGACTTGGGCTTGTTGCCGGTCTTGTAGTAATAATAACCCATCGAGCTGTTCCAGCAGGTGTTGCTGCCCAGCAGGGTGATGACTACTTCGGCCGATTTTTCGAGATAGAGGTCGCGCGAGGAGCGGTACTCCTTCGGACACTTTTTGGTCGTGTCGAACACGCTTGCGTGCGCCTTGAGGAGCGCTCCGTAATTCTTGACCTTCAGATCGCCGTCGTATTCGTAGCCGATGCTGCCGTAGGTCGTGTCGTAGCTGCCCAGCCATGTCTTCCAACCGTCCCGCTCGACAGCCGTCGAATGATACTCCTTGGCGCGCGTCGATGCGGGGGCTGCGTTGGCAGGTGCTCCCGATTCGGCCGATGCGGTCAGCATATCGCCGCTGCGGGTCGCTTCGAGCAGGGTGCGCGCATAGAAGGCGGGGGTCAATACATAAGCCTTCCGGATATACGCGGGCAGTTCGATCGTCCCTTCGAAACGCCCCTGCCCGTCGGTATAGCCGGCATAGAGCGGCTCGACACCTGCGATTTTGGCATAGGCCGTTTCGGTCTCTTCGACGGGACAAGTGTCGTAGACCTCGAAATAGACGTTGGCCGGCATCCCGGCCATGTCGCCGTAATCGACGGAGAGCGTGACCGGAGCGGTTGTCGTGAAGCCGAATTCATTGAATTCCCCGCCCTTTACGGGCGGTTCGGGCGACGGGGTGGGGGTGTCGTGGGAGCAACCCGTCGCAGCGGCCATCGCCATGGCCGCAATCGTTAGGATAGTGACGCTTTTCATTATCGTTGTTAATTACACCCGCTCTGTTTTGTGTACATTTTGGGCGGAAGTGTATATTGTACCGCAAAAGTATGCAAAAAAAGCGTACGTTGTTCTCCGACGCGCGAAAAATTGCCGGAAATTATTAAAAATAAGATTTGTAGGCCCGTTTATGGTATCCGGAAGACCTTGCCTTCGGCGAAGGTCGTCCACAGGGAGCCGTCGGGAGCCTGCGCGAAATCATTTCCGCCCGAATTGCAGCATTTGACGCTCCACAGCAGCGTGCCGTCTTCGCCTACTGCGGCAACGGTGCCGTGACGGCTCGCGACATAGACCACGCCGTCGCGCACGAATGCCGGGCAGGAGTTGTACTCATACCCCCAGCCGAGGTCCGTGCACCATAGTTCGCGGTACCGCTCCGCCGAGGTGTCTATGGCCGCCAGCTCGCCGTCCATCGTCTTGTAGTAGAACCTCCGTCCGTCGCCGCTCAGTCCGGTCGTTTCGCGCGATTTGCGGCTGTTGTCGCGCCATAGCTGCTTCCCGGTGGCGAGATCCAGACAGGTCACGACGCGGTCCGGGGCGACGATGAAGACCTTGCCGCCGGCGATGCGGGGTACGACATGCCCCGGCGAGAAGAAGAGGCTGCCGCTGCCGTTGTTCCACTTCCAGAGCAGTTCGCCGGTGCCTGCATCGAGACAATAGAGATGGCGGTCCCATGCGCCGAATACGAGCCGTCCGTCGGCCAGCGCCGGACGCCCCTGCGCCTGCCCGCAGCCGTAATCGTGCCGCCACAACAGCCTGCCGCTGCGCAGGTCGATCTTGCCTATGGAACCGGTTCCCAGCCCTATATATAATGCCCCGCCGTCCGTAAGTCCGTCGCCCACGACGGCGCTCTGCGTCGGAAGGTGCCATTTCTCGCGCCCCGTCCGGGCGTCGAAGGCCCATATGCCGCCCGATGCGGCTCCCGCGATCACGAGTCCGTCGGTGCAGAGCGGGGTGGTGTAAAGCCCGTCCGGAAAGACGTGCCGCCACAATTCGCGTCCCTTGCGCGTGTCGTAGGCGCGCAGTACGCCCTGCGAATTGCCGTAACAGAGCACCTCGCCGCAGAATGCCGCTCCCGTCAGCACCATGGCGCTGTCCTGCACGACCAGCCGCATGCGGCCTTCGGCGTCGGGCGCCGGCGGCAGCGGGTCGCAGGGGAGGGCCAATATCTGCGGATCGTCTTTCAGGCAGACCGTATACCGAGTGACCGGGGGCATGCCGAGCGGCTTCTCGCGTATGCGCACCGAGTCGGCGAAAAAGTCGAGCAGCGTATACCCCGGCGCTTCGCCCCTTTTGCCCGCGAGCGCGCGGCCCGGAATCCCCGCAATCCCGTCGAAGTTGCGTAGCTGCAGTTGGTGGTAATGGCCGTACAGCGATGCCGTGACGCCCACGCTTTTCAGCGTCTCGGTCACCTCCTGCCGGTTCGTCAGATCCCCGTTGAGCGGGTAGTGGCAGAGGCTTACGATCCGCTCGCCGGGCCGTGCGGCGGCCGCTTGGCGTTCGAGCCATGCGAGGTCTTCGCCCCGTATCATTCCGTCGGCCATTTTCATATAAGGCCCGCTGGCATAGCCCAGAAAGAGATAACCCTTGGCGCGGGTGGCGACGCATCCCGCATGTCCGAACAGACGGCGGAATGTCGTGCAGCCGCTTTCGGACCACGTCGTTTCGTGGTTGCCCGGCACCGTGAACCACGGCTTGCGGAGCTGCGACATGAGTCCGTGCACATGCGCCAGCTCGCGGTCGCTCCCCATGTTCGTCAGGTCGCCCCCGAAGATGACCAGATCGGCGTCCGAAGCGTTCGCCTCCGCGACGGCGATCCGGAAGAGCGAATCCTGCGCGTTGCCCGGCGTGACGTGTATGTCGGTGAAGAAGACGGTGCGGAGCGTATCGGCGGGCGGGACCTCCCCGGCCGTTTTCGCCGCGGCAGGCTGCGGCGCCAGCGTCAGCAGGGTCAGGCAGATGCAGCCGCATAATTCGATGAACGGGTTTTTCATGGTTTCGGAGCAGTTTTATCATTACAAGGTACGAATTTAGGCCGAAAAAACATATCTTTGCGTCACTAAAAAAACAGAAGTCCATGAAAAAAATAATGCTGCTCGGTTCGGGTGAGCTGGGCAAGGAATTCGTGATCGCGGCGCAGCGGCTGGGACAGACCGTCGTCGCCTGCGACTCTTATGCGGGCGCCCCCGCCATGCAGGTCGCCGACGCATGCGAAGTGTTTCACATGCTCGACGGCGACGCGCTGGCCGCCGCCGTCGGGAAACACCGTCCCGACATCATCGTGCCCGAAATCGAGGCGATCCGCACCGAACGGCTCTACGAGTTCGAAAAGGCGGGCGTGCAGGTCGTGCCGAGCGCCCGCGCCGTCAATTTCACGATGAACCGCAAAGCCATCCGCGACCTTGCGGCCAAGGAGCTGGGGCTGAAGACCGCCCGCTATTTCTACGCGACGTCGTACGACGAGCTGAAGCAAGCCGCCGCGAAGATCGGTTATCCGTGCGTGGTGAAACCCCTGATGTCGTCGTCGGGCAAAGGCCAGTCGCTCGTCAAAGGACCCGAAGAGCTGGAGCACGCTTGGCGCTATGGCTGCGAAGGGTCGCGCGGAGACATCCGCGAGCTGATTATCGAGGAGTTCATCCGCTTCGACAGCGAGATCACGCTGCTCACCGTAACCCAGAAGAACGGCCCGACGCTCTTCTGCCCGCCGATCGGCCATGTGCAGAAGGGCGGGGACTACCGCGAAAGCTTCCAGTCGCCGCACATCGCGCCCGAACATCTGGCCGAAGCGCAGCGCATGGCGGCCGCCGTCACCGAAGCGCTGACCGGCGCCGGGCTGTGGGGCGTGGAGTTCTTCCTGAGCCACGAAAACGGGGTCTACTTCTCCGAACTCTCGCCGCGGCCCCACGATACGGGCATGGTGACGCTGGCCGGCACGCAGAATCTCAATGAATTCGAACTGCACCTGCGGGCCGTGCTGGGGCTGCCGATTCCGGCCGTCACGTTCGAGCGTTTGGGCGCCTCGGCCGTCGTCCTCTCGCCGGTCGCCTGCACCTCGGCGCCGCGTTACGAGGGCATCGACCGCGCACTGGCCGCCGATCCCCGCACCGACGTGCGCATCTTCGGCAAACCCTCGGCCCGCGTGAACCGCCGCATGGGCGTGGTCACGGGCTACGCCCCGCTCGACGGCGATCTGGAGGCCCTGCGCGAACGGGTCAAGGCTGCCGCCGCGGAAATCAAAGTTCTGGAACCTTAATTTTATCGAACGATATGGCACAATACGCAATTATTTCGACCGAGAAAGGCGACATGAAAGCCGAACTCTATACCGACGAGACGCCGGGCACGGTGGCGAACTTCGTAAAACTGGCGGAGAGCCGTTTCTACGACGGACTGACTTTCCACCGGGTGATTCCGGGATTCGTCATTCAGGGCGGCTGCCCCAAAGGCGACGGCACGGGCGGTCCGGGTTACACGATCAAATGCGAAACCTCGGCTCCGCGCCAGTACCACGACCGGGGCGTGCTTTCGATGGCCCATGCGGGACGCGACACGGGCGGCTCGCAGTTCTTCATCTGTCACACCCGCGAAACGACGCAGCATCTCGACGGTCGTCACACCTGCTTCGGCCGCGTCGTCGAAGGGCTGGACGTCATCGACGACATCCGTCCCGGCGACCTGATCCTCTCGGTCCGTATCGTGAACGAGTAGCGCGCCGCTGCAATCGCAGATTATCCCTGAGGTCGCAGAATTCGCCAAAGGCTCTCCGTGCGGAGAGCCTTTTTTCATCGCGGGAAGATCCGTTGCCCGCATGAGGACGCCGCACGGCGGCCTGTCCTCCTCTTTTCCGCATCGTCGGCATCAGCGTGGAGCGGCACGAAGAAAGGCCGCCGCCGGTCTGATGCGGGAACCGGCGATGCGCTGCCGCCGCGTCATATCTTCCGGATCATTTCGAACTGCTTTCCCTGCGGCACGATGTTTTTCGCTTGCAGGAATCCGGTTATCGAGCCGCACGAAACGTCGGTATTTATGATTTTGATGGAGTCGTTCCTGTTCAGCCGGAGCATCTCCCGCAGCAGCAGGCCGGCGATTCCCTTTCTGCGGTACTGCCGCTTCACCGCGATCTGCGCGACGTCGCCCGACGCGGGTTCGAAAACGCAGTAGCCGACGAGTTCCTCTTCGATGAATACGCCCAGACTGACGAAATCTCCGGCGGCTCTTCCTATGGATTCGAAACTGTTCTGCCACGAGGGCGTGAAATCCCAATCTGTCCGTCTCACCGAGTGGGGCAGGCGGGGCGTATCGCCCCGGTCGGCGATTTCCGTGTTCGCCCGGCAGAAATAGTTGAACTCTCGGACCGTCTCGAACCCCAGATTCCGGTAAACGGACACGGCTCTGGTGTTGTGCTGCAACACCTCCAGCAGATACTGTCCGACGCCCGCCCGCCGTAGGTGCGGCATCGAGTGTCTGAAAATCTCCGTGCCCAGTCCCGTGCCCCGGTACTCCTTGAGGGTCCCGGTTCCCGTGTCGTAAGCCGTCGGCACGCCGTTGAAATTGCCGATGCCGTTCAGTGTGAAAGCCGCGATCTGCGCACCGTCGAATGCGGCGAACGACAGGGCGGGATCGAAACCGCGCCGTGTCAGCATGGCCCGCAGCTGTTCCGCGTTCAGCTGCACCTCGTAGTCGGCGAACGCCCGGCCGAAAGCCCTGAACAGCGTGTCGAAGTCTGTCTTTTCCAGTGATTTTATCTCCATATGCGTCGGTTTCGGCGGAAAAATGGCCGCCCGGCAAGACTGCGACCGCTCTGTTTCAAAGATAGTGATTTTTACCGATCTCCGCTTCCCGAATTCCGCTTTTTCACCGCGGCTCCGGTCCGTGCGACGGCCGACAACCACGGCAAAAAAAGAGACCGTCTCAAAACGCTGAGACAGTCTCTTTGTCATTCGGTTCTTTGGACCGTATCGCCGCCGGATTATTTTCCGAACTTGGCCTTGATGTTTTCCGTCGCTTTCTTCAGCAGCTCCTCTGGGCAGCAGAGCGTGATGCGGATGTAACGCTTGCCCTCCGAGCCGAAGATGCCGCCCGGAGTCAGGAACACGTCGCACTTGTCCATCACCTCGTCCGAGAATGCGAAGCTGTCGCCCTCGTACGACTCCGGCAGTTCGGCCCATACGAACAGTCCCGCCTGATGCTCGCGGTATTTGCATCCCAGCGCGTCGAGCAGCGCGTACGCCTGCTTCTCACGGCCGTAGTAGATGTCGTTCAGCTCCTTGAACCACTCCTCGCCCAGCGCCAGCGCCGTGTCGGCCGCAGCCTGAATGGGGTAGAACATACCCGAATCCATGTTCGACTTGAACGTGAGGATCGAGTCGATCCACTCCTTCTTGCCTACGACCACGCCCACGCGCCAGCCGGCCATCGAATGGCCTTTCGACAGCGAGTTCATCTCCAGCGCCACGTCGCGCGCGCCTTCGGCCTCCATGATCGAGATCGGAGCCGCCGCGTTGCGGATGAAGCTGTAGGGGTTGTCGTGCACGATCAGTATGTTGTGCTTGGCGCCGAAATCCACGATCTGCTGGAACAGCTCCATGGTCGGGGTCTGTCCCGTCGGCATGTTGGGGTAGTTTATCAGCATCATCTTCACACCGTCCAGCCCGGCCTTCTCGATCGCCGCGAAATCGGGGCGGAAATTCGTCTCCTTGTTGAGCGCATAGGTCACCATCTCGCCGCCGGCCAGACGCACGGCCGCCGAGTAGGTGGGGTAGCCGGGGTTGGGCACCAGCACCTTGTCGCCCTTATTGAGGAACGTCATGCAGATGTGCATGATACCCTCCTTCGAACCGATCAGGGGCAGCACCTCCGAATTGTAGTCCAGCTCGGTGCGGTACCATTTCTTGTACCAGTCTGCAAAAGCTTTGCGCAGGATCGGCTCTCCCTTGTAGGACATGTATTTGTGCACGTCGGGACGCTGCGCCTCTTTGGCGAGACGGTCGATGACCGACTGGTGCGGGGGCAGGTCGGGGCTGCCCATAGCGAGTTTCACGATCTGACGGCCCGTTGCCGCTTCGATTTCGGCGATCTCGCGCAGACGGCGCGAAAAATAGTACTCTCCGATGCCGTCCAACCGATGGGAACGGGCGATGTTGACTGCTTTTGCCATAGTGTAATCAGGTGTTTGGATTTGCTGTTTGCAAAGATAGGTATTCCTATTAAAAATTAAAAGCCATCGTTGAATTTTATCTCCCTTCGGACTCTCTCCGCCGCTTCGTTTCCCGCTCAGACATGCTTCGGGGCGGCATGTCGGGCGGGTAACAGTTCGTAACATTTTTTACGAACCGTCCCCTTTTACAGCGCGAAGAGGATGAATATCTGCGCCGTCAGCACGCGCAGGAACATCACTACGGGATAGACCGTCGAATAACCCACGGCCGGCATGTCGTTGCCCGCCGTGGCGTTGGCGTAGGCCAGCGCCGGGGGATCGGTCGTCGATCCGGCGATAAGTCCCATCAGCGTGTAGTAGTTCATCTTGAGCCACAGCCGCGCTACCAGCGCGACGATTATCAGCGGCAGGACGGTGATGATGACGCCGTATCCGATCCAGCGGTAACCGCCGTCGACGATGGCGTCGATGAATCCGTCGCCCGCGCCGATGCCCACCGCCGCGAGGAACAGCGCGATGCCGATTTCGCGCAGCATCAGGTTGGCGCTCATCGTGGTGTAGGTGACCAGATGGAAATGCGTACCGAAGCGTCCGATCAGGATGGCCACGATCAGCGGGCCTCCGGCCAGTCCGAGCTTCACGGGCTGGGGCACGTTGAGCAGCGGAATCGACCCCAGCAGCACACCTAAAGCGATACCTACGAAGATCGTCACCAAATTAGGCTGGTTCAGCTTCTTGAGCGAGTTGCCCAATACGTCGGCCACCTGCGCCACGGCCTTCGCGGGTCCCACGACCATCACGCGGTCGCCGACCTGCAGTTCCAAGCCCTGATAGGGGATCAGATCGACGCCCGCGCGGTTTACGCGCGTGATGGTGATGCCGTATTTCGTGCGCAGGCGCAGGTCGGAGAATTTCTTGCCGTTGAGCGACGATTTCGTGATCAGGATGCGGCGCGACACCAGCTCGGCGTTGGGCGTATTGTTGCCCCACTGCTCGTCGGTCATCTCCACGCGGCGGCCGAAGAAGGCCACGATCGCCTCGATGTCCTCGGCCTGCGAGATCACCCACAGCCGGTCGCCGAGGTGTATCACGCTATCCGCATCGGCCATCGAGATCGTTCCGTCGGGACGCAGGATGCGCGATATGACGAACTGACGGTTGATCAGGTCGCGGACATAGGCCACCGTGCGGCCGTCGAGCGTCTTGTTGGTGAATTCGACCGACACCTTGTCGGCGAGCTTGTGCTCCCGGCTCAGCGCCGCCAGCCCCTCGTCCTCCTTTTCGAACTTCACGCGCAGGGCGTAGCGGATGAAGATCATCGTGAATATGATGCCCACGACGCCGAGCGGATAGGCCACGGCGTAACCCAGCGCGATCGTGGGGTCTTCGATCCCCGACGCATCGGCGTAAGCCTGCTGCGCGGCGCCCAGTCCGGGGGTGTTGGTCACGGCGCCCGAAAGGATGCCGACCATCGTCGGAATCGGCGTGCCGGTCACCAGATGGACGACATAGGCCGTCGCCACGCCCAGCAATACGATCGCCACGGCGCACATGACCAGCGTCATGCCGCCGTGTTTGAACGATGCGAAAAATCCCGGTCCGACCTGCAGACCGATCGAGAAGACGAACAGAATCAGCCCGAATTCCTGCACGAAATGCCTGACCTCGCCGTCCACCGTCATTCCGAAATGACTCAGGACGATGCCCACGAACAGAATCCACGTGATTCCGAGCGAGACGCCGCCAATTTTGACTTTTCCGAGCAGAATGCCGATGGTGATGACCAACGCGAAGGTCAGCACGGCATGGGCGATGCCGTTGCCGAAGAACAAGGTGTGTAACCACTCCATATTAACCTACTTTTGTACGAATTGCCAGTAATTGTGCAAAAGTAGTATTTATTATAGAATTTAAAAAACTTTGATGCGACTTTTATGGTGCCGATATACGTCCGTCCGTCCGCCGCAGGGGTTGCGGCTAATACAGATACCGCTCCATCAGCGGCATGAGCAGCGCCGTCGCCAGCCCCATCAGGGCCATGGCCAGCCCGCTCAGAGCGCCCTCCACGGCGCCTATCTCGATGGCGCGCGCCGTTCCGATGCCGTGTGCGGCGGCTCCCAGCGCAAATCCCCGCGCTTCGGCGTCCCGCACCCCGCAGCGGCGCAGAATCCACTCGCCGAAGATGCTGCCGAAGATTCCGACGCAGAAGACCACGACCGACGTGATCGGCACGATGCCGCCCAGCGGTCCCGACACGGAGACGGCGATCGGCACGGTGACCGATTTGGGGGCTATCGAGGTGAGGATTTCGCGCCCTGCGCCGAACGCCATGGCGATATAGACGACGCTCAGCACGCCCGTCACGCATCCCGCGAGGGTTGCGACGCCCACCGGCAGCAGACTGCCGCGCAGCTGTTCCATCTGTTCGTAAAGCAGGTATCCCAACGCCACGACCGACATGCCCAGCGCGAAATCGAGCGCCGAAGTCGCCTGCTTGTAGCGGGGATAGTCGATGCCCGCCGCGCTGAGGAAGACGATCACCGCGACGAACGTCAGCAGTACGGGATGCAGCAGCGGCACCCGCAGCCGTCGGTAGACGGCGCAGCCCAAGCAGTAGAGTCCTACGGTGAGCGTCAGCAGGAAGAGATCCGAGGAGAGGAATGCCTTGTCAATCATGGTCGGGAGTGTTTGGAGCGGTTTCGCGCAGATGCCGGATGCGCCGCAGGCGCGAACGGCGGTTCAGGCTTTGGAAGGTCTGCCCCGTGACGAGCAGGACGACGATCGTCGAGACGATGCCCGAAATCACGATCGCCCACAGATTGTCGAGAATCACCCGGTAGGAGTCCATCAGCCCCACGCCGTAGGGGACGAAGAAGAGCGCCATGGCTCCCAGCAGGAATTTCGCCGCCGGACGCACGGTCTCGGCTTTGACCCAACGCATGCAGAGCGCCGCGAAAAGCAGGATCATGCCGATGATGTTACCTGACACATAACCTCCGGTCAGGATGCTCAATGCGTTGCCGATCAGCCAGAAAAGGAGTATGTAAAAGAGTCCGAGCATAATTTCTGCACATGTTCGCCTGCAAAGGCATAAAGGCCGTGTACAGCGGCAAAATTAGTCGTCTGTGCACAAGCGGCCTGTTTCGGCGAAATTTATCTGCCGCAAAGATAGCGTTTTTGGCCGTATGTTGTACCTGCAGGACCCGATTTGTGAGCGGTCACGGTCTCCTGTCGCTTCGTCTGCGTCCCGGAGGATGTCGCGCGCAGATGCGGCGAGCCGAAATCGTCCATCGCATATTGATTTGCAGTTGCCGGGCGGCAAAACGCCACGCCGGCGCATCCTCCCGCGATCAGACGGGGTGCAGGGGCTTCGCCGTTTATCGTTGCGCCGCACCGCTTTGAGCGGACACTGCGCACTGGCGCACGACGCGCATCCGCCGCGCCTGCGCCCCCGGAAGAAGCACCGGAGCCGCCGTGCGAGCAACACCGCGACCGCCGCTCCGATCGCCCATACCGTATAATCCTGCCATCCCATATCAGAGCCACATGACCAAATGATAGACGGCCCATGCCGCCAGCCATGCCAGCAGGGTGTTGTATGCCACGCTGGCGACGGCCCATCGCCAGCCCGCCTCCGAGCCGATGGCCGCGACCGTGGCGATGCAGGGGAAGTAGAGCAGGATGAATACGAGGAACGCCAGCGCCGAGGCGTGGGTGAAATCGCCGCTCGCCGTCAGACGTCGCGCGAGATTCGCCGTCTCTTCGTCTCCGTCCGCCGCGGCATCTTCGGCCGCCGTTCCCGGATTTAGGCCCGGCCGGCCGTCGGCCGTCTTCGCTATGTAGATGGCCGTCGGGCCGTCCGCGCCGCCGATCACGGCGACCTTGCCGTTTGGCAAATCGTTGATCGACAGCTTCGCGGTGTCCGCCATCTCACCCGATTCGGCAACTATTTCGATCGTCCCGGAAGGCTGCGCCGCCGCAGGAGCCCCTTCGGAGTAGAGTACGCCGAGCGTACTGACGATGATCTCCTTGGCCGGGACGCCCGACAACAGGGCCACGCCCGCTTTCCAGTTCAGCCCCAGCGGACTGAACACCGGCTCGCAGGTGCGTCCGAGACGTCCGAGGTAGGAGTTTTCGTAATGTTCGGGCGTATTTCCGGCGTCGGTGCGGGGGTAGTAGCTCAGGAACCATACGACCACCGACGCGACCAGAATCATGCCGCCCATCTTGCGCAGATATTGCGCGCACTTGTCCCACATATGCCTGAGCGTCGTTTTCCATGTCGGCAGGCGGTAGGGCGGCAGCTCCATGACGAACGGCGTTTCGTCCACCGGGAACATGAACCGCCGCATCAGCCGCGCCGTGAAGACGGCCAGCACGACGCCCAGCACATAGAGTCCGATCATCACCAGCCCGGCATTCTCGGCAAAGAAGGTGCCGGCCAGAAGCAGGTAGATCGGAATTCGCGCGCTGCATGACATAAACGGTGTAATCAGTATGGTAATCAGCCGGCTGCTTCGGCTCTCAATCGTCCGGCAGGCCATGATCGCCGGGACGTTGCAGCCGAAGCCCATGATGAGCGGAATGAACGATTTGCCGTGCAGGCCGATGCGGTGCATCACGCGGTCCATGATAAAGGCCGCGCGGGCCAAGTAGCCCGAATCCTCCATGAACGAGATGAACAGGTAGAGGATCATGATGTTGGGCAGGAAGACGATCACGGCGCCCACGCCGCCCACGATGCCGTCCACCAGCAGGTCGCGCAGCGGTCCGGCGGGCATCATGTAGTCGATCGCGCCGCCGATCCAGCCCACCAGCGCGTCGATCCACTCCTGCGGATAGGCGCCCAGACTGAACGTGCACCAGAACATGAACCACATCAGGAAGAAGAAGATCGGGAATCCCCACAGTTTATGCGTCACGAAGGTGTCGATCAGCGCCGTGGTCGAAGCCTCCTCGCGCTTGCCCGGAGTGAAGGTCTCCCTGAGCGCGCCCTGTATGAATCCGTATTTCTGGTTGGCGACCGCCGTTTCGACGTCTTCGCCCAGCGCTTCGCTGATGCGCTTGGCTTCCAGATCGCGGATCGCGGCCCATTCGGGCCAGCGGCTGCAGCCGCGCAGCTGCTCCTCGACCTGCCGGTCGCCTTCGAGCATCTTCATCGCATAGTAGCGGGGCGGGAAGGCTTTGGGCAGCTCGCCGCGGAAAGCGTTCATCTCGCCGTTCAGGCGGCGCAGTCCCTCTTCGATGACGGACCCCATGTTGATATGGATGTGGCGCACGCGCTCGTCCTGATTCTCGTATACCGCGATCACCGTGTCGAGCAGCTGCTCGATGCCCTTGCCGTTGCGCGCCTCGACGGGCACCATCGGCACGCCGAGCATGCGGCCCAAGTTGTCGTAATCCAGCTCTGCACCGCTTGAGTTAAGCTCATCGAACATGTTGAGCGCCACAACCATGCGCGGGTTTATGTCGATCAGCTCCGTAGTCAGGTACAGGTTGCGTTCGAGGTTCGACGCCACCACCGAGTTGATAATCACGTCGGGAGTCCTCTCGGCGATGTGGCTGCGCACGTAACGCTCTTCGGGCGTGTAGGCCGAAAGGGCGTAGGTGCCCGGCAGGTCGGTCACTTCGAAACGGTAGCCGCGGTAGTGGCGGTGCCCGATCTTGGCGCCGACCGTCACGCCGCTGTAGTTGCCGACGTGTTCGTGACCGCCCGAAATGGCGTTGAAAAGCGAGGTCTTGCCGCTGTTGGGGTTGCCCACCAGTGCCACGCCGATCGTGCGGCTGTGACGGTTGATGACTTCGTCGATCGTCGCGCAGCCGTCATCCGGACCGGGCGTCTCGGCCGTCGGGTATTCCGGTTCCGCGGGCTGTCCGTCGGCGCCGCATCCGCAGTGCCGGCGGTGGTGTTCGTGGTGGTGATGGCGCGAGCCGCCCCCGGCGAGGTATTCGCTGGCTTCGCTGTCTGAGAGCACGACCACCATGTCGGCTTCGCTGCGGCGCAGCGAGATGTCGTAGCCCATGATCTTGTATTCGATGGGGTCTTTCAGCGGGGCGTTGAGAATCACTTCGACCCGCTGTCCGCGGACGAAACCCATCTCCATGATGCGGCGGCGGAAACCGCCGTGTCCCGTCACTTTGAGTATCGTGGCCGATTCCCCGGTCTTAAGTTCGGATAGACGCATTGTCGCTCTTTGGTTTTTGGCTCCAAAGATACGATTTTACGCCGAGATGTGCAATCCCCATTTGTGGGTATATTCGTCTCACCACCCGCCGCCCAACGCCTTGCAGAGATTGACGTAGTTGATATATTGCTGCGCCACCAGATTGACGAACTCCATCTGCGACTGATAGAGACTGCGCTGGGCGTCGATCACGTCGAGGTAGTCGGACAGGCCGCTGCGGTAGAGCGCCTGCGTCATCGCGGCGATGCGGTCGTTGGCGAGAACCAGCTCGCCGTAGCGTTCGGTCTGCCTGCGGTAGGTGGCGATGGCCACCAGCGCCTGCTCGACGTCGGAAAAGGCCGTCAGCACGGTCTGCTCGTAGGTCAGCGCCGACTGCGTGTAACGTTCCATGGCGGCCTGTTCCGCGCGGCGAAGTCTGCCGAAATTGAAGACGGGGAGTGTCAGCGAGCCTAACGCATCCCACGCCCAAGGGTTGGCCGAAGTTAAACCTTTGATCGAATTGGATGCGATTCCGCCTTTGGCCGTCAGAGCAATGGACGGGAACCGGTTGCCGCGTGCGATGCCCACTTCGGCGGCTGCGGCGAGCATATCGTAACGCGCCTGCATGATGTCGGGCCGCCGTTCGAGCAGCTCCGAGGGCAGTCCGACGGGAATGTCCGCCGGACGGTAATCGGTCAGCAGGCGCAGTCCAGCCCCCGCGCTGTCCGTTCGCCGCGGCGTTTCGCCCAGCAGGATGTCGAGTGACAGCCGCGTCTGCGCCACGGCCCGTCGGTACTGCGGAATGTCCGCTTCGGCGGTGTAGACCAGACTCCGGGCCTGCTCCAGCGCCACGCCGTCCGACATGCCGTAGCGGAACATCGAGTCGATCAGGGCCGCCGATTCGCGCCGCAGGGCGCAGCTCTGCCGGGCGATCGCCAGATCGCGTTCGTATTCGAGCAGGGTGAAATAGGTCGTGGCGACTTCGGCCGCCAGCGCCAGCCGCACGCCCCGCAGCGCCCACTCCGACGAGGCTATCTGGGCTTTTGCGGCGCGTTTGGCGTTGCGCAGCTGCCCGAAGAGCGCCACCTCCCACGAGAGCGACGGCTCGACGGCGTACGACTGCACGATCTTCGTGGCGGGCGTATATTCGCCTTCGGCCGTGACGCCCAGCCCGACCTGCGGCAGGTACTGCGCCCGCACGCTCTTGAGGTTCAGCCGCGCTTCCTCCACGCGCGAGGCCGCCACGGCCACGTCGCGGTTGTTGTCCAGCGCCCGTGCGACGAGGTTGTTGAGCACCGTATCGCCGAACAGCGTCCACCATTCGGGGCCGAAGCGGGTCGTGTCCTCCGAGAATCCCCGCCCGTAGATGTAATCGTCGGGCACGGAAACGCGCGGCGGGTAGAAGCGCGGCGTGCAGGCCGCCGTAAATGCTGCAAAAATGATTATGAGGTATCCGGCTTTCATGACTGTTCCTGTTTTTTGCGTTCGCGGCGGCGTTCGAAACCGCCGATGCGTCCCACGAAATAGTAGAGCGCGGGGTAGACGAAGATGCCCAGCAGCGTGGCGAACAGCATGCCGCCCACGAGCGCGACGCCCATGATGTTGCGCGCCGTGGCGTATACGCCGCTGGCGAAGATCAGCGGCATGACGCCGAGGATGAAGGCGAAGGCGGTCATGATGATCGGACGTACGCGCAGTTTGGCGGCCCCGATCGCGGCGTCCATGAGCGAGGCGCCCTGCTCGTTGAAGAGCCTGTCGGCGTACTCCACGACCAGAATGGCGTTTTTGGCCGCCAGCCCGATCAGCATCACCAGCGAAATCTGCATGTATATGTCATTGACGTAGAGGGCGTTGAGCAGGTGTGAGACGCCGATGAAGAGCACGGCGCCCAGCACCGCCACGGGAACGCTCATCAGAATCGCCAGCGGCAGCCCCCACGATTCGTACAGGGCCGCCAGCGCGAGGAACACGAAGACCAGCGCCAGCAGGTAGACCAGCCCTCCGGTCTTCGAAGCGTTGGCTTCCTGAAAGGAGGTGCCGCTCCATGCCGTGCCGACGTCGTCGGGCAGTACCTGCGCGGCCGTGCGGGTGATGTCCTGCATGACGGTCGTCGTCGAGGTGCGGGCCGCGGGGGTGACCGTAAGCCCGATCGAACGGTAGAGGTTGAACTGCGAGACGTATTCGACGCCCACGGTATCCACGACCTCGACCAGCGACGAGACGGGGACGCTTTCGCCCGACGAGGAGGCGACGTAATAGCTGTCGAGCGAGCGTTTGTCCATGCGGTAGGCGGGGGCGGCCTGAATGTAGGTCTGGTAAAGTTTGCCGAAACGCGAGAAGTTGTTGACGTAGGCGCCGCCCAGCAGGGTCGTCAGGTCGCCGTAAAGTACGCCCAAGTCCACGCCCGAAGCCAGCGCCTGCTCCTTGTCGATGCGCAGCCGCCGCTGGGGGACGCCCGCGTTGAACTGCGTGGTCACCGACGCGACGGAGGGCAGCTTGCGCAACGAGTCCATCAGCCGTTCGCTCTGCTCCAGCAGGTAGGCCGTGCCGCGCCCTTCGAGGTCCTGCACCTCGACCGAAACGCCCGACGTGATGCCCAGACCGGGGATCGACGGCGGGATGAAGGCGAAGCACTCGGCGCCCGGAACCGCCATGTAAAGCTCGTCGGTGAGTTTCTGGGCGATCTCCATGGCCGTCAGTTTGCGGTCGGAATAACCGACCAGCGACACGAAGATGATGCCGCTGTCGGTCGAAGCGATGCCCGCCATCATGTTGAATCCCGCGGCGAACGAGGTCGAAGCGACTTCGGGCAGCGTGCGGATCACTTCGTCGGCCCGGATCATGGCCTTCTGTGTCACCTGCAGCGACGAGGCTTCGGGAGTCGAAACCATCACCATCACGTATCCCTGATCCTCTTCGGGCAGGAATCCGGCGGGCAGTTTGCGCCACACGAGGAAGATGACGGCCAGTACCGCGGCGATAAATACGCCCGTGCGGGCCACGTGGCGGATCAGCGTCGGCGTGAAGGCCGTGTATTTGTCCATCCGCCGGGCGAACCAGCGGTTGAAAGCGGCGAAGAATCCCTTCTTGGGCGGTTCGCGGCGGCGCAGGAGCAGGGCGCACAAGGCCGGGGAGAGCGTCAGGGCGTTGAAGGCCGAGATCACGACCGACACGGCGATCGTCACCGAGAACTGCTGGAACAGCCGCCCCGTGATGCCGCCCGTAAACGATACGGGGATGAATACGGCCAGCAGGACGACGGTCGTGGCGACGATGGGCGAAGCCACGTTCTTCATGGCTTCGAGCGCCGCGGCGCGGGGTTTCATCCCGTTGGCGATATTGACCTGCGCGGCCTCCACGACCACGATGGCGTCGTCCACCACCAGACCGATCGCCAGCACCAGTCCCAGCAGCGAAATGATGTTGATCGAGAACCCCAGCAGCGGAAAGAGCGCGAAGGCGCCGACCAGCGACACGGGGATGGCGACCAGCGGAATGACCGTGGCGCGCCAGTCCTGAATGA
The DNA here is from genome assembly GCF_000183485.2 of Alistipes sp. HGB5. NCBI lineage: Bacteria > Pseudomonadati > Bacteroidota > Bacteroidia > Bacteroidales > Rikenellaceae > Alistipes > Alistipes sp. HGB5. The sequence goes on from NZ_AENZ01000011.1 coordinate 20,679, forward strand.
AGAGGTAGATAATGCAGATCACCAGCACGAGGGCTATGATGAGCGTGGTGAAGATGTCGCTGATGCCGGCGTCGATGCTGGTCGTGGTGTCCACGACCGTCGATGTCGTGATGCCGTCGGGCAGGCGTTCGCCGAGCCGCGCCATTTCGGCCTTGACCTTGTCGCCTACGGCCACGGCGTTGCTGCCCGGCTCCTGATAAATGACGATAAGGGCCGTAGGCTTGCCCTCGAAGAGCGAGCTTACGCCGTAACTCTGGCTTCCGAGCGATACGTCGGCCACGTCGCGCAGGCGGATCTGTTCGCCCTCAGAGGTGGTCACGACGACGATGTCGCCGAACTGCTCGGCCGTGGTGATCTGCGGGGGCATGGTCACCGTATAGGTATAGGAGGTGCCGTCGGGCGCTGGTTCGGCTCCGAACTGTCCGGCAGGGTAGATGCCGCCCTGATTTTCGATGGCGGCGGTGACGGCCGAAACCGGGATGTCGTAGTATTTCAGCACGTCGGGCCGGAGCCATACGCGCATGGCGTACTCTCCGGCGCCCATGATCGAGACCTTGCCCACGCCGTTGATCTTCAGCAGTTCGTTCTGAAGGTTGATGTAGGCATAATTCGAGAGGAATTCGTCGTCGTAGCGTCCGTCGCTGTGCAGCGAGAAGACCAGCAGGAAACCCGTCATGGTCTTGCGCGTGGTGACGCCCTGCTTGGTCACCGTCGCCGGAAGCTGGGCTGCGGCCGAGGATACGTTGTTCTGGGTGAAGATGGCGTCGAGGTCGGGATCGGACCCGATGTCGAAGGTCACCTGCATGACCATTGAACCGTCGTTGGCGCTCGTGGTCTGCAGGTAGAGCATGTCGCTGACGCCCATGACGCTCTGCGCCACGGGCGTGGCCACGGCGTTATTGACCGTCTCGGCGTCGGCGCCGTCGTAGGTCGCCGAGACCTCGACCACCGGAGGCGTGATGTCGGGATACTGCTCGATCGGCAGGTTCAGGATCGAGATCAGCCCCACGAGTACGATGACGATGGCCAGCGAGATGGCGAAAATCGGACGTGAAATGAAGAATTTCTCCATGACGTCAGCGTTTTACGGGGATTACCTTCATGCCGTCGCGCAGTTTCTGCTGGCCTGCCGTAACCACCTGCTCGCCCTCGGCGAGGCCCTCGTCCACGCACCACATCGTGCCGTAGGTGTCGCCCAGCACCACGCGGCGGTAGGCCGCCGTGCTGTCGGGCCGCACGACCCAGACCGAATTGACGCCCTGCGCCTGACTGACGCTCTGCTGGGGCACGATCACCCGCGGCTGCACGGGGCCGACGTTGGCCGAGACGCGGGCGAACTGTCCGGGTTTGAGCGACCGGTCGGGGTTGGGGAACATCACCACCAGCACGAGCGTTCCCGTGCTGCTCGACACGTCCTTGCGGGTATAGTCGTAGAGTCCCCCGTAAGGGTAGCGCGTGCCGTCGGCCAGCGTCAGGCGAATGTCCGAGAGCAGCCCCTCGTTGTCGTAGATCGAACTGCGTCCTCCGGCCGCCCTGAGGTATTCGGCCATAGGAATGGCCACATCGACGGTCAGCGTGTCGATGTTCGAAATGCTCGTCAGCACGCTGAACTGCGTGCCGGGACCGACGTAGTCGCCCACATGCGCCGCCGTGTGTTCGATGATGCCGTCGATGGGCGAGCGCAGCTCGGTGTAGCCGACGTTCATGCGGGCGCTGCTGAGCGTCTGCTCGGCCGAGCGCACCGAGGCTTCGGCGGCCTTGTACTGCGCCGTATACTGATCGAGCTGCGCCTGACTGATGGCGTTGATCTTGGCCAGCGGCACGGCGCGCTCGTAGTTGTTCCGCGCCTCCAGCGCCTGCGCCTTGGCCGACTGGAGCGCGGCTTCGGCGGCGAGCATCGTGGTCGAGAGCTGGTCGGGGTCGATCGTGAAAAGCAGCTGCCCGCGTTTTACGGGCATGCCGTTCGCATACTGCTTGGATAACAGGAAGCCATTGATCCGGGGCTGGATCACGGCGTCGAAATTACTCGAAAGATAACCGATGAAGCTCATGCGGTTGGGGATGCTGTCCGTAACGGCGCGGGCCGTTTCGACCTGCAGGGGCGGCATTGCGGGTTTCGGCTTGTGCCGGCCGCACCCGGCGGACAGGAGCGCGGAAACGAGTCCCGCCACGATTAAAAGTCTGTTCATACCGGAATGTTTTACGCTCTTGCGGGGACAAAAAACGTACCGCGAACCGGGTGACAGGCTCTTGGAAAGGGGGTTTTATGCTAAAAAACGTTGAATTTTTTGGCAATAAATGATGTTGTTTAGATAATTTTTATATCTTTGCGTTGATAACAAACCCAATTAATAAAAAAAGTTATGAAAGAATTAGTAGCAAAGATCAATGCAGAGTACGAAGTATTCGCAGCTAATGCAGCAGCACAGGTAGAGAAGGGCAACAAGGCCGCCGGTACGCGCGCCCGCAAGTCCGCTCTCGAAATTTCGAAGCTGATGAAGGAGTTCCGCAAGGTTTCCGTAGACGCTGCGAAATAATTACAGACGCAATGACGCAACAAAGGCTGTCCCAAGGGGGCAGCCTTTGTTGGTTTCATACGGGCTGTGAACTTGCCTAAGGTTTGATGCCGAAGCGGGCGAAAACCTCCATGTCCTCCGGTTCGAGACCGGTTTTGCGGAAGGGAACGGCCTCGTTGTGGTCGTTCAGGTAACGGCGCGGACGCTTGCGGTCGTAGTCGGGGTTCACGAGCGATACCGTCGGATCGACGAAGCGGCCCCGGATCGAGGCCATGTCGGCCATGGTGTGGAACAGGGCGTGGGTCGTGGCCGGCGCCGTCTCATTGATCCCGGCAGCCGCGGCTTTGGCGGGAAAATTCCGCCGGTAGGCGTCGGAGAACCACGCCAGCGAGGCCACGTAGAGCTGATAGGCGGTCGTGGTGGGCGAGGCGTGCAGGAAGCGTTCGCGGTCGTCGTCCAGAATGTCCTCGCCGTGGTCGGCGCAGTAGAGCAGCGCCGAGGAGGTTTGCCGCAGTCCGCGCAGGAAGGCGATCGTCTCGGCGAGAAAATGGTCCGTGTAACAGATCGAATTGTCGTAAGCGTTGCGGAGCGTGTGCGCATGCTCCCGCGAGATCGCCACGTCGTCGTCGGGTTTGAAACGTGCGAATTCGCGCGGATAACGCTGGTGGTAGCTGAAGTGGGAGCCGTAGCAGTGGAGGATGAAGAGCATCTTCTGCGCCGGGGCGGTCTCGACGATGCGGCGCATTTCGTCCAGCAGCTGCATGTCGTGGCGCGGCGAGCGGATATAGATCAGGTGATCGGCGTCGCGGGCCAGCTTGTCGATCATGGCGCCCTGCGGCGACTGGTTGGAGATGAACCACGTTTCGAAGCCCGCTTCGTTGAAGAGGGCAGGAAGCCCTTTGCGGCGGTAGAGCTGGTCGTGCTCCTCGGTCGAGACGGAGGAGAGGATGAGCGGCACGCTCTTGTGCGTGGTGTTGCTCTGCGTCAGCACATCGCGGAAAATCACCAGATCGTCCACCTGCGAGAGCCGGGGATTGGTCTCCCGTTCGTAGCCGTAAAGCTCCCAGCTCATGGCGCGCGACGCTTCACCTATAATATATACGTAAATCTCGCGTCCGGGCGCTTCGGCCTCGCGGCTGGCCTCGTAGGTGAAATCCGCCGAGGTCTTTTCGAAGTTGTAGGCCTTGCGGAATTCCGAGGCGCTCAGGTAGACGTTGTAGGCCACGTTGAGCGGGAAAATCTCGTCGCGCAGCACGTGCCGCTGTTCGCTCACATGATAGGCCGGCCACAGGGCCAGCATGCCCAGCGCCATGAGCGCGGCACCCGAAAGACCGACGTTCATGCGCGTCGTGCGCGAAATGTAGCGTTTGTGGCCGATCTCGCGCGCCGCGAACCACAACAGCGGCAGATACATCACGCAGACCAGAATGACCGAAGGGTAGATGTTGCTCAGCAGTTCGCCCGCCTCTCCGGGATTGGTCGTCACCAGATTGGTGAACATGTCCGTGGCGATGATCGAGTTGCCGAACAGATAGAGCAGCACGATCTGGAACGCGCAGAGGAAGATAAAGGGAAACCCCAGCCAGATCATCACGCCGGAACGGCTCAGCGCCACGCTCCACATCATGTAGAAGCCCAGCGGCATCAGAATCAGCGCCTCGACCGTCCAGCCGGAGTAAGGCTCGGTATTGGCCAGCACGCAGTTGGGGATAATCAGCGCGACGAAGAAATAGACGGTCAGCAGCGTGGTGAAACGGCTGCGGGTTTTGACCGTGCGTCGTCTGTTTACCCTGTTCGGATCAGCATTCATATCGTTACACTAACCTAAAAAGCTTCGTTTATGCTCAGCAGGAAGCCGCTCGTCTTCTTGCCGAAGCCGTAATCGAGTCGCACATTGACCCGTTTCTTCAATTCCCAGCGCAGGCCGACGCCGTAGTTGGGTAGCGTCTCGGACCAGTCGAACCGCTCCAGATCGCTGAATACGTTGCCTGCGCCGCCCCAGAAGGTGCAGCCGATGCGCCGCCAGATGCGCTGGCGCAGCTCGACCTGAAACGTTATCATGTCGTTGTCCGTATAGCGGCCCTGATAATAACCGCGCATCCGCTGCGAGCCGCCCATGCGGGCCAGCATCAGCCACGGGGTTCCCTCGGAGTTGAACTCCGCGTAGAGGTCCGTTGCGAGGATGCTGCCCTTCCACAACTGCCTGTAGTAGTCGGCCGTGAAGGTCGTGCGCCACAGCGAACGTCCGCAGTTGCCCAGTCCCTTGGGAAACAGCGTCTCCTGCAGACTGACGTAGACGCCCCGGAAAGGGTTGGGTATGAAGTCGCGCGAGTCGTATTCCAGAATCGCCCCGACGCCCGTGGCGGTGTAGTGCGTCTTCTGCCCGTAGAGGTAGCTCTCGCCCAGCGGCTTGAACTTCTTGCCCTGCGTATGCTCGAAACTGAGGATGCCGCCCACATAGGTGTTGGGCAGCACCCGGTGCAGGTAGCTTGCCTTTATCAGGTAACGTTTCTCGTTGTAGGAGCTCTCCTCGTTGTAGCGGCCGTCGTTATAGCCGATGCCCCACATGTCGCGGGGCGCCGAAGCGAACATCACCGTATAGTCGATGCGCTTGCCGTTGCGGGAGAAGATGTTGTTGCCCGTGACGCCCAGCGCATAGAATCCCGAAATCGAGACGTTGGCGAAGATCGAAATGTCCGACGGCGAAGTGACCGAGTCCGTACGGTCTATGCGGTAGAGTCCGGCCGCCAGCAGTCCGATGCCGAGACTCGTATTCTTCGAATAGCTGGGGCCTCCGGCGAAGGTGAAGTCGATTTTCTTCTCAAACGTGCGGTCGCGCGTCGATCCCTCGAAATATTTCACCACGCGCCGCGGGAACGAGAGCCGTTTCTGCGGCTGGGGCTGTTCCGGAAGCGGGGTATAGCTGTAATGCAGCGTGTCGCTGCCGTTGATATACACTCCCTCTTGGGCCGCTCCCTGCAGCGCGAAGCAAAGGGCTAAAGCCAGAACGGCGGTTTTGCGCAGCATCCGGTTATTTGTACTTCTCGATCGTTTCGTAGAAATCGGCCTTGTCCTGCTCCGAGAGAACCCCCTTGCGCAGGAAGACCAGCTCTCCCTCCTTCGATACGATCATCAGCACGAACTGGTTGTTGCAGTCGCCCAGCTCCCAAGCCTTGCTCAGGATACGGTCCTGATCGGCGAGCACCAGCGCGCCGTTCTTGGCCGTGCGTTTCTTGGCCATGTTGCGGGCCATGCCGTTGGGGACCATCGGGGCGTCCTTGAGGTTCATCACGCCGAAACCGAAAATATTGTCGCTCTGGGCGCGGTGGTTCTCCTCCAGTTCGACCGTGAAATCGTTGTTCTGCTTGTGACGGTCGGGGTCCACGTAGAATATCATCAGGTTCTTCTCGCCCCAGTGCGGCAGCTTGGCCGGATTGCCGTCGAGGTCGAGCACTTCGACATTATTCACTTTGCGGGGCAGCTCCTGAGCCGCCGCTGCGGATGCGGCGAGCGTGAAGGCGGCCAGCATCCCAATTACTTTCATCTTCATCGTAATCCTGTTTTTTGGTTTCAAAAGAAAACAAATCTGGGCAAAGTTACAACTTTTCCGCCAACATACGGACAATCAGCCGTTATAATATTGTCCGTATGGTTCACTTTTTTGGCTTGGCGGGAGTCAGCGCCGTGTCGAAAGCGTAAAGTCCGCCGCCGGAAATAATCAGGAAGACGTAGACGCCCAGCCACACGAACTCCAGCTCCCCGGCGCCGAATCCGCCCCACGCGAACATCAGCAGGATGCCCAGCGAGAGAATCAGCGCCGACATCCGCACCCAGATGCCCATGATGATCGCCACCGCCAGCAGCACCTCGGCCACCGTCACGACGACGAACGTCGCCGCGCTGCCGGCCGAGGCGAACGACGGGTACGAATTGACGATTTCGTTGTAATCCTGCATTTTGCCGATATTGTGGAAGAGCATCATCCCTCCCGCGAACAGTCTCATGTAGAGCACGGCCCAATCCATGTGCCGGTATTGCCCGATCCAGTCTTCGATTCTTTTTCCCATGCTCCGGCATCGTGCAATTTGTATTCCAAAGGCGTTCCGGGAGCGATTCGCACCCGGCCTGCGCCGTTCCGGGCGCGCTCCCGAACCGCAGACGGCCCGGCATGGACGGATATTTCCGCCCCGAAGTCCGGAGCCGCCGATGACACGGATGCCGACCGGCCTCCTTGACCGACACAAGGTCTCCGGGCGGATATTTCCCGTCCGCCGCCCGCTTCGACGCGCTCCCGGACAGCCTGTTCCGGCAGAAACGCCCCTGAATTTTCGTCTTGTCGCCCGATTTTCGTTATCTTTGCGCCCATGAAGACCAATATCCTTTTCGTCTGCCTCGGAAATATCTGCCGCTCCCCGGCGGCCGACGGCATCATGCACCACATCGTCGAAGAGCGGGGACTCAGCGGCCGGATCGGAATCGACTCGGCCGGAACCTACGCGGGGCACACGGGCGAACTGCCCGACGCCCGCATGCGCCGCGCCGCCGCACGGCGGGGTTACGACCTCGGCCACCGCGCCCGGCAGATCCGGGAGGAGGATTTCGACCGGTTCGACATGATCGTCGTCATGGACGACATGAACTACGAGAACGTCCACCGGCTCGCGCCGTCGCGCAGGGCCGCCGAAAAGATCTTCCGCATGCGGGAGTTTTTCCGCCGCCACTCCCGTTGGGACCATGTTCCCGACCCCTATTACGAAGGCGCCGAAGGCTTCGAGCTGGTGCTCGACATGCTGGAGGACGGCTGCGGGGGAATTCTCGAATACCTCGAAAATCCGCAGTGACATGCAGAAAAAAAGCAATCCGGAGACGTCCCGTCCCCGGATTGTTGTTTTCGCAGCGGCTTGCCGAAGCCGCCGTATCGAGACCGCGCCTCAGAAGTCGAGTCCGAAACTGATGCTGTAGGTATTGTGCAGCAGCGTCTGCTTCTTGGCGATCAGGTAGGCGAAGTCGAGACGCAGGTGCAGGAACCGGACGCCCGCGCCGACCGAACCGTAGGAAGGGTAGTAGTCGCGGCGCTCGCCGTAGTGATAACCCGCCCGGAGCTGGATGAGCTGCATCAGGTTGTACTCGGCGCCGACCGACATCTGGAATCCCCGGACTTTCGAAGGCGAGAAGTAGTAGCCCAGATCCGTGCCGACGGTTATCTCGTGCACGTCGCTGAGGAACGTATCCAGCGCCACGCCCGCCGTCAGGTCCATCGGCAGGGTGTAAGGCGTGTCTTTCAGATAGCCGCCCAGATTGCCCAGCTTGGCGCCCGCGCGCAACGTCGAATAGCTTCCGACATTTTCCAGCGGGTGCGACCATGCGGCGCTCAGGTCCACGGCCAGCGCGTCCGCCGAGGTTTCGGGACGCTTGAGGTGCATGTAGCGGGCCACCACGCCGACGGCCCAGTTGCCGCCGATGCGGCGCGAGTAGCCCAGATCGACCGCCATGTCGTTGTTGCCCCGCTCGCGCAGGTACTGCCGCCAGCCGATCTGCGCCAGATTGACGTTGTCGAAACGGCAGAATCCCGTCACGGCGTAGTAGTCGAACTGCCCCTGTCCGTAATAGGACGAGGATATCTGCGACGGCATCTGCGAGAAAATGGCCGTCGCGGAGTTGTTGTATATGGCGTGCGACCCAGACAGGGTCGTCATGGCGACGCCGCCCATGCCGAGCGTCTTGGCGTCGGGCGTCGGCAGGGTCGCTTCCTGCGCTGCGGCGCAGAGCGTCGCGGCGAGCAGTGTCAGTGTGGTTATCAGACGTTTCATACGGCAAATATAGCGAAAGGCGGGCGGCAAAACGAAAATTTGTCTCCTGATTTGTCCGGAACGCCTTCCATGTGCGGCAAATATAGCAAAAAAGATGCAAGTTCCGCCGGTGCGGGCGGCCAAACTCTGGGCACGGTGCGCCCGGCCTGCGATCGGGCTTCGGGACCCGCAGTCCCGGACGGGCCGCGACGCCGGCGTGCGAAGCATGATGCCGTCAGGCTGAAATCCGCTTCAGGCACTCCTCGACGAGCTTGAAAAACCGGGAGATATGCGCGCCGTCCACGAACGCATGGTTGACGAAGATCGAGAGCGGCATCACGAGCCGCCCTTCGCGCATCACCGCCTTGCCGGCGTTCATCAGCGGATATTCCGTCGGTTGGCCCGGCGCTCCCTGCGCGTAGGTCAGGGAGGTGAAATAGAGGTCCGGCGTGGCGCTCAGCAGGAAGACGTCGTAATCGCCCTGCGCCTGCAGCACCTTTTCGGCGCCGTAGGGATCACCGTCCTGCGGAATGTCGGTGACGATGGCGCGGGCCTCGGCGTAGAAGCGTTCGAAATCGGCATGGTAGGGGATGCGGACGGTGTAAAACGTACGGCCCGGAACGGCGATGGGCGAGATGACGTCCACCGTGTCGTGCCAGATCACGTTTCCGCGGCTGTCCGTGCGGTAACGGAACTCCTTGATTTCATTGACCGCGCGCAGCACGGCGTAGAGGTAATAGAGGAAGAAGGAGCGTCCCGCGGCTTTGGCCGCCGCACGGGCTTCGGTGCAGTCGATCTCGGTCGCCACCGAAATCCACGAATTGAGGAAGTTGCGGAAAAAGGCGTAATTGTCCCGCCGCTCCCAAGTTTCGATGTCTACGGTATGTTTCATAAGGTATGGCGTTAAACAAAACGTCCGCTCAAGCAGACTTGGCGGACGCTTTTATTGCCGGTCCGATGCCGCGGGGCACCGAACCGCTGCTGTTTTCCGATTGCCGGGAGATTCCTAACAGTTCATCGCGCCGCAGCAGTGGATGACTTGTCCGCTGACATACGACGAAAGATCCGATGCGAGGAACAGCGCGACCTTGGCCACGTCCTCCGGCGTGCCGCCGCGGCGAAGCGGAATCTGCTTGTACCAGCCCTCCTTCACCTCGTCGGGCAGTTTGTCGGTCATCTCGGTCATGATGAAGCCCGGAGCGATGGCGTTGGCGCGGATGCCGCGGGGACCCATCTCCTTGGCGATCGACTTGGCAAGACCGATCATGCCGGCTTTCGACGCCGAGTAGTTGCACTGGCCCGCGTTGCCGCTGACGCCCACCACCGACGACATGTTGATGATCGAGCCGCCCTTCTGACGGGCCATGATCGGCGTCACGGCGTGGATGAAGTTGAACGCCGACTTGAGGTTTACGGTCAGCACGGCGTCCCACTGGGCTTCGCTCATGCGCATCATCAGGCCGTCCTTGGTGATGCCGGCGTTGTTCACGAGAATATCGATGCGGCCGAAATCCTTGACGATCTCTTCGATGACCTTGTGCGTCTCTTCGAAATTCGCCGCGTTCGACGCATAGCCCTTGGCCTTGACGCCCAGCGCCGCGATCTCGGCTTCGGTGGCTTTGCCGTTGTCGTCGATCACGAGGTCGGTGAACGCCACGTCGGCGCCCTCCTTGGCGAATTCGAGTGCGATGGCCTTGCCGATACCGCGGGCCGCGCCCGTGACGACAGCCACTTTACCTTCGAGTAATTTCATAGCTTTCAAAGTATTAAGAATGTTTGCAAAATATTCTGTTTTTCCTTTTTTCGTCCGAAAGACAAACAAAGTTAAGAAAAATATTTTGAAACGCTCCGCCGCCGCCGGAATTTCGCCAAATATTACTAACTTTACCGTCCGTAAACGAATCATCACAAATCCTTAGAGATATGAAAAGAGACACCCAGATTTTCGATCTGATCGCCGCCGAGCGCAGCCGTCAGATGCACGGCATCGAACTGATCGCCTCGGAGAACTTCGTAAGCGAACAGGTCATGGAGGCCATGGGCTCCGTGCTGACCAACAAATATGCCGAGGGTTATCCCGCAGCGCGCTATTACGGCGGCTGCGAAGTCGTGGACAAGGTCGAGACGCTGGCCATCGAGCGCATCTGCCGTCTCTACGGCGCCGAATACGCCAACGTGCAGCCCCACTCCGGCGCGCAGGCCAATATGGCGGTATTCTTCGCCGTGCTGCAGCCGGGCGACACCTTCATGGGACTCGATCTGGCGCACGGCGGCCACCTTTCGCACGGTTCGCCGGTCAACATGTCGGGCAAATACTTCAACGCCGTGGGCTACCAGCTCGACGAGGCGACGGGCGTGATCGACTACGACGCCATGGAGCGCAAGGCGCTGGAATGCAAGCCGAAACTGATCGTCGGCGGCGCTTCGGCCTATTCGCGCGAATGGGACTACAAACGCATGCGCGAAATCGCGGACAAAGTCGGCGCGCTGCTGCTCGTGGACATGGCCCACACGGCCGGCCTGATCGCTGCAGGACTGCTGGACAACCCCGTGAAATACGCGCATATCGTCACTTCGACGACCCACAAGACCCTGCGCGGACCGCGCGGCGGCATTATCCTCATGGGCAGGGATTTCGAAAACCCGTGGGGGCTTACCACGCCCAAAGGCGCGGTGAAGATGATGTCGCAGATCCTCAATTCGGCCGTATTCCCCGGCATTCAGGGCGGTCCGCTCGAACACGTCATCGCCGCCAAGGCCGTGGCTTTCGGCGAGGCGCTCGAACCCAGCTACAAGGAGTATCAGACGCAGGTGCAGAAGAACGCCAAGGCGATGGCCGAAGCATTCGTGAAGCGCGGCTACAAGATCGTTTCGGGCGGCACGGACAACCACCTGATGCTGGTCGACCTGCGCACCAAGTTCCCCGAACTGACGGGCAAGCTGGCCGAGAAGTGTCTGGTGGCGGCCGACATCACGACCAACAAGAACATGGTGCCGTTCGACAGCCGTTCGCCGTTCCAGACTTCGGGTCTGCGCTTCGGCACGCCGGCCATCACCACCCGCGGCCTGAAGGAGGACAAGATGGACTACATCGTCGGGCTGATCGACCGCGTACTGCACGATCCCGAAAACGAGGACAACATCGCCGCCGTACGCAGGGACGTGAACGCCCTGATGGCCGATTATCCGCTTTTCGCTTGGTAATATGAAAGAGGTAATCGACTTTTTCCGCCGCCTGCACGACAACAACGACCGTGCATGGTTCGACGCCCACCGCGCCGAATGGACGCACGTGAAGGGGCGCTTCGCCGCCTTCACGGAGCGGCTGATCGAGGGAATCGCTGAGTTCGACCCTGCGGTGCGCGGCCTGCGGGTGCAGGACTGCACCTACCGCATCGCCCGCGACACGCGGTTCAGCCCCGACAAGTCGCCCTATAAGACATATATAGGTGCGTACATCGCTCCGAAAGGCAAAAAGTCGGGATTCGCCGGTTACTATTTTCATATCGAACCGTGCTGCGACAGCCTGATTTGGAGCAACGCGCTTTCGGCGGGGCTTTACTGCCCCGAACCGGTCGTGCTGCGCAGCGTGCGGGACGAAATTACGGACAACGGCGCGGAAATTGCAGCGGCGATCCGGAAAGCCAAAGGGTTCGACCTTGTCGAGGAGAACAAGCTCAAGCGGGTGCCCACGGGATTCCCCGCCGACAGCGAGTACGCCGACATGCTGAAGCTCAAGGATTTCTACATCGCCAAGCGGATCACCGAGGAGTTCCTGCTCGCGGACGACCTGCTGGAGAAGACTTTGGCGGAGTTCCGCTGCACGCAGCCGTTCGTAGCGATTCTGAACCGCGCCGTGCAGTTCGCCTACGAGGAGATGATGTAATTTTATGCAGACGATATGAAACGGATTCTTGTATTATTCGCGCTCTTCGCCGCTGCGGCGGGTTATGCGCAGACGGTCGAAAAGCAGACCTTCGTCTATGCCGTCAAGCAGACCGACACGCTGCGGCTGGACCGCTACGTGGCGCTCACGCCCGACAGCCGGACCAAACCCTGCCTGATGTTCGTCTTCGGCGGCGGTTTCGTGGGCGGCCGGCGCGACAATGCGAGCTTCCTTTCGTATTTCGAATATTACGCCCGGAAAGGGTATGTGGTCGTGTCGATCGACTACCGGCTCGGCATGAAGAAGGCCATGCAGGCCGGAACGCTCAGCGAGGAGACCTTCCCCGAAGCTTGGATCACGACCCTTGCGATGGCGACCGGCGACCTCTACGACGCTACGGCCTACGTCTGCGACCATGCGTCCGCGTGGGGCGTGGACAAAACCCGGATCGTGGCGAGCGGTTCGAGCGCCGGAGCCATTACGGTGCTGATGGGCGAATACGGCATCTGCAACGGGCATCCGCTGGCGCGGCAGAAGCTCCCGCAGGACTTTAACTACGCGGGTGTAATATCCTATGCAGGAGCTATTTTCGACACGCAGGAAGAGCTGCGCTGGGCCAAGACTCCCGCGCCGATGATGCTCTTCCACGGCGATGCCGACCGCAACGTCCCCTACGACGCCGTGCTGTACGACGGCAACGGGTTTTTCGGCTCGAAGCATATCGCCGATATGCTTACCGAACGGCGCATCCCGCATTGGTTTTACTCGGTCGCCAACACCAATCACGTCATGGCGACCCGCCCGATGTACGACAACCGTTACGAGATCGACGCGTTCCTCGAAAAGCTCGTCCTGAAGCGTGAACCGCTGGTGATTGACACCTACGTCACGCCGCTGGAAGCCCCCGAACTGCCGAAGGCCTTTACGCTCTCCGATTATATCGACGCCAATTACGGCAAATAGCGGCTGTCCGTTCCGTTTTATACGACCGTCCTCCACAGGAGGACGGTTTTTTTTATGAAAAGCGCACCGTTTTTTTCGGTTTCGAATAGGTGATAGTCCCGTTTCGCTTGTATATATAAGCAAGAAACGAAGTTATGCGACAACAAATCCAGCAATTCGGCAGGACCCTAAGCGGCATGGTCATGCCCAATATCGGCGCGTTCATCGCGTGGGGATTCATCACAGCGCTTTTCATCCCGGAGGGATGGTGGCCCAACGGACAGCTCGCGCAGCTGGTCGGGCCGATGCTGACCTACCTCCTGCCGCTGCTGATCGCCTACACCGCAGGGCGCAACGTCGCCGGGGAGCGGGGCGGGGTGATCGGCGCCATTGCCGCCGTCGGCGTGATCGTCGGCAGCGATATTCCGATGTTCATCGGCGCGATGATCATGGGTCCGCTGGCGGGATATGCGATCCGCCGGTTCGACCGCATGGTCGAGGGGCGCGTGAAGGCAGGCTTCGAAATGCTCGTCAGCAACTTCTCGATCGGCATTCTCGGCATGCTGCTGGCCGTTCTGGGCTACTATGTCGTCGGCAGCGTGGTCTCCGGCCTGACGATGCTCATAAGCAGCGGTGCCGAGCTGGTCATACGCCACGGACTGCTGCCTCTTGTGTCGCTTTTCGTGGAGCCGGCCAAGGTGCTGTTTCTCAACAACGCCGTCAATCACGGAATCTTCTCGCCGATCGGCATCGAACAAGCCCGCGAAACGGGGCAGTCGATCATGTTCCTGCTCGAAACCAACCCCGGTCCCGGATTGGGCGTACTGCTCGCATACTGGCTTTTCGGCCGGGGAAATGCGCGCCAGTCGGCTCCGGGAGCCGTGATTATCCAGTTTTTCGGCGGCATCCACGAAATCTATTTTCCCTACATACTCGCCCGTCCGGTGCTGATCGTTGCCGCAATCGCGGGCAGCGCCGCGGGACTGCTGTTTTTCTCGCTCTCCGATGCGGGGCTGGTGGCTCCGGCGTCGCCCGGAAGCATCCTCTCGGTGCTGGCGATGGCTCCCAAAGGCAAGACGCTCATCGTCCTGCTGGGCGTCGTGATCTCCGCCGCCGTGTCGCTGGTCGTCGCCGCACCCTTTATCCGGCGCGCGTCCAAGACCGAAACGGAAGGCGATCCAGCCGTCGGGAAGCTCCCGCAGAGCGCAGCGGGCATATCGCCGCATGCAGCCGGACGACCCGTCCGCAAAGTGATCTTCGCCTGCGACGCGGGCATGGGATCGAGCGCCCTCGGCGCGACCCGTTTCCGCAAACGCCTACGGGACGCGGAAATCGGCGTTGCGGTGGGCAACAGTGCGGCGGACCGTATTCCGTCCGATGCCGATGTGGTCGTATGTCAGTCCGTACTGGCGGAGCGGATCGCCGCGGCCGCAAAAGGCGCCGAGTTGATCGTAATCGACAACTTCCTCTCCGATCCCGGTCTGGACGCCCTGTTCGCCCGGCTGGAGAGCGCGAAGCCGACGGCGGCAGGCCCCGGAACCGTATCCTGCGGCGAATCGGACTCCGATATGTCCGATGCCCGGCTTGCGGAAGCCGTATTGCCTTCCGACGTCTGCGACGCCCGATCTGCCGGAGCGACGCCCTCTTCCGAAACATCCGCGTTCCGACCGGCAGAAACAACAGCGTCTCCCGACATGCCCGCCGCCCGGCTTGCGGAAACTACGCCCTCTTGCGGTGTATCCGGTTCCCGGTCCGCACAATCCGCACTCTCTTGCGACCAATCCGGTCTGCGGGGCGCCGCGGCCGATTCGGCCCCGCAACCCGAAGAAACCGCATCCGCCCCCAAGGACGCCGCTCCGGACGGCGCCATCCTGCAACCCGGAAATATCCGGGTCGGACTGCCTGCGGAGCCGAAGGAGGAGGCGATCCGGCGGGCTGGCGAACTGCTCGTCGCGGGCGGATATGCCCGGCCGGAGTATGTCGATGCGATGCTGCGCCGCGAAGAGCTGGCGACGACCTGTCTGGGGATGGGGCTTGCGATTCCGCACGGAACCTCCGACGCCAAGGAGCGCGTGCTGCGCTCCGGCATCGTGGTTCTGCAATACCCCGACGGCGTGGATTTCGACGGCGAGAAAGCGCACCTGATCGTGGGAATCGCAGGCGTGGGGGACGAGCATCTGGAGATCCTCGCCCGGCTGAGCGCATCGTTCGAGGACGAAGAGCTGTTGCAGC
The DNA here is from genome assembly GCF_000183485.2 of Alistipes sp. HGB5. Classification (NCBI taxonomy): domain Bacteria; kingdom Pseudomonadati; phylum Bacteroidota; class Bacteroidia; order Bacteroidales; family Rikenellaceae; genus Alistipes; species Alistipes sp. HGB5. Next base: position 36,044 of record NZ_AENZ01000011.1, read on the forward strand.
GGCTTATGACCGCGACCGACCCGCAGGTGATCTACGACGCGCTGAAATAGCCGCAGGATGCACAACCGAAAACCGACCGAACCAACAACGACTTATATGACATCGCAAAAAGTAACGATTACGGCTCCCAACGGCATGCACGCGCGGCCGGCCGGGGAGCTGGCAAAACTTGTCAAGGGCCTTGCGCCCGTCAGGATCACTTTCCGCACCGCCGCGAAGGAGGTCAATGCCGCGAGCATGCTCGCCCTGCTGTCGCTGGGGCTGAAGTGCGGCACGGAGATCGAAATATGCGCCGAGGGCGGCGACGAAGCCGCCGCCGTGAAGGCCGTCGCGGCGTTCATCGCAAACATGAGCGAGTGATGCGCGTGCTTCGGACCGGAATCCCGGCGGCGGGAATTGCCGCAGGAACGGCGTTCGTCCTCGAACGCCGCGTTTCGGCCGCACCGTCCGCCGCGACCGGAGATCCGGCGGCCGAAACGGCCCGCTTCCATGCCGCGCTGGCGCAGGCGAAAACGGAGCTGGGCGTATTGGCGGCGGAAAACGACATCTTCGCAGCGCACTTGGAGATGGCCGACGACCCGATGCTGGCGGAACAGGTCGAAGAGCGGATTTCGGAACACGGCTTTTCGGCCGAACGGGCTTTGGACGAAGCCTGCGAAGAGGTGTGCGGCATGCTCGCCGCGCTCGACGACGAATACCTCGGAGGCCGCACCGACGACGTGCGGGACGTATGCGGCCGCATACGCCGTATTCTCACGGGCGAAACGGCCGAAAATCCGTTCGCCGGACTTGCTCCCGGAACGATCGTCGTGGCCGAGGAACTGACGCCGTCGGATACGGCGCTGATGGATTTCAGCCGCATCGCGGGCGTGGTGACGGCCCGCGGAAGCGTCACGAGCCATGTCTGCATCATCGCCCGCGCCAAAGGGATTGCGGCAATCGTCGGAGCATCTGAATGCATGCTTGAGATAAATACAGGCGACAAGCTGATAATCAACGGAGATACGGGCGAAATAATCGTCGCTCCCGATACCGCAACCGAACGGCGATACCGCGCCCTGAGCGCATCGCGGAAACGGCACGGCGAGCATTGCCTGAAAGGTGCGCATACGCCTGCCGTGACGCGCGGCGGACGGCGTATCGCCGTGCTGGGGAATGCCGGCAGCGTCGCGGAGGTGCGCGCGGCCCTCGATGCGGGAGCCGAGGGAATCGGGCTGTTCCGCAGCGAATTTCTCTACATGCAGAGCCGCGGCGGGTTTCCCGGCGAGCAGACGCAGTTCGAAGCCTACCGGCATGCGGCAGAGTTGTGCGGCGAACGGCCGTTAGTTATACGAACGCTCGATATAGGCGGGGATAAAGCATTGCCGTACATGGATTTCGGACATGAGGAAAATCCGTTTCTCGGATGGCGCGCCATCCGCGTTTCGCTCTCCATGCACGACGTGTTCCGTACGCAGCTGAGGGCGTTGCTCCGGGCGAGCGTATTCGGCAACCTGCGGATCATGTTCCCGATGATTACGTCGGTCGGGGAGTTCCGCCGGGCCGAAACCGCCGTGCGGGAGTGCATGGCGGAGCTGGACGCGGAAAAAGCCGCTTACAATCCCGGAATCGAGCTGGGCGTGATGATCGAAACCCCCGCCGCGGTCATGGTCGCCGACCTGCTGGCCGCGGAAGCGCGGTTTTTCAGCATCGGGACCAACGACCTGACCCAATACGTCATGGCCGCAGACCGGGGAAATCCGCGCGTGGCGCATCTCTGCGACCCGTTCGATACGGCCGTGAAACGCTCCGTCGCCATGACGCTCGCGGCGGCGCGCAGCGCGGGCATCGAAGCCGGCATGTGCGGCGAACTGGCTGCCGACCCGGAAGCCACGGCGTGGCTGCTCGAAGCGGGACTGGAGGAGTTCAGCGTCAGCGCACCCGCCGTCGCGCCGCTCAAAGAGCGGATACGGACGCTGGACCTGCCTGAGGTGCGAAAAACACCCGGTGCAGCCGAATAAATTTGCCGCGGCACGCGGTTTACACTATCTTTGAACCCGATTTACCCGTTTAATCCAAAATAAACTGCAAACCATGAAAAAAACACTGCTCCTGCTGGCCGCCCTGACCTTGTCGCCGGCCCTTTATGCGCAGGACTACCATGTCGTACTCTGGGACAACGCGACGGCGCCCACCTCCAACGGCCTGACGGGCGAGGAGATTCAGCCCAAACCCGGCCAGTGGTCCAATACCCAGAAAGCCGAAATGTGGATCTACAAGGCCGGAGACAATGCCACGGGACAGGCGCTGGTATTCTTCCCCGGCGGCGGATACTCGACGCTTTCGGTCGGCAACGGCCACAAGGAGGCCAAGTGGTTCGCCGAAAACGGCGTCACGGCCGCCGTGGTGAAATACCGTCTGCCCAACGGTCACAGCGAAGTTCCGCGCAACGACGCCGACGAGGCGCTGCGCGTCATGCGCGAAATGGCCGCTGAGCTGAACATAGACCCGGCGAAAGTAGGGGTGTCGGGCACCTCGGCGGGCGGCTATCTCGCCGGCAGCGTGGGTACGCTTTCGGAAGTGAAGCCCGATTTCATGATCCTCTACTACCCGGTGATTTCGGCCGACGCCGACAAACGCCACAAGGGGACGTTCGTGCAGCTGCTCGGCGCCGACGATGCCGACAAACCCGTCGCGCAGGAGTTCTCGCTCGAAAAGAAGGTCGATGCCCGGACCCCGCCGACGCTGCTGTTCCACTGCGACGATGACAAGGTGGTGCCTGCCGTGAACAGCGCGCTTTTCTACCAGAAGCTCAAGGAACACGGCGTCAAGGCTACGCTCCACATCTATCCGTCGGGCGGCCACGGCTGGGGCATGAACCCGAAGTTCCGCTATTACGACGACTGGCAGAAAGCCACGCTCGACTGGCTCTCGACGCTGTAACGCAGTTGCAAAAACATGAAAAGCCCCGCCGGAAAGCGGGGCTTTTTGTATGCGGTTTGCTCCGGATGCCGGCGGCGGGGCAGCATCCGGCTGCAACCCCGACCGGCGATGCGGCGGAGCGACGTTATTTCTGGCGGAAGATCACCTCGCAGTGTTCGCCCGTCATGTACTCGACGATGTTGAGCACCTCTTCGAGCGAGTTCGAACGCTGGTAGTTGAACGCATAGCGCTTGTCGCCGTAACGGCCCGGCACCGAAATCCGCACGCCGTAGGTCGTTTCGATATGCGAGATGATTTCATGCAGGGTGGCGTTGGCCATCGTCACCAGATCGTATTGCGAAAGCACGAGGTGCGAAGCGTTCACGTGCGAGATTTCGAGGTTGTCGGCCGCCGCGTCGTACAGCGCGCGCTGGTCGGGCTGCAAGGTGACCAGATTGACGCCTTCTGGGGTTTGCAGGCGCACCGAGCCGTGTTCGAGGACCACTTCGGCCTGCCCGGAGTTCTCGTAGGCCTGCACGCAGAAGGCCGTGCCGAGCACCCGGACCCGCAGGTCGTCGGTAGCCACGGTGAACGGCGCCGCTTCGTCCCGCGCGACTTCGAAGAAGGCCGCGCCGGCAAGTTTCACGTTGCGCTCGGTCGGACTGAAAGCCTTGGGCAGTATCAGCCGGGTGCGGGCGTTGAGCCATACCTGCGTGCCGTCGTCGAGGGTGACGGTCGTCACGGTTTCGGTATTGTTCTCATAGACCCGGTAAATGTCGGGACCTGCGAGGAAATGCCATGCGAATCCCGCACACACCACCAACAGCACGGCCGCTGCGGCGCTCATCGACCAGCGCAGCAGACCGCGGCGGCGACGGGCGCGCTCCTCGCCGGCGATTTTCGCGATCCGGGCGTCGGTACTGCGCATGAAGGCCGCGAACCGGCCGAGGTCGGCGCTTTCGGCGAAGACGTTGCGGGCGTTCCAGATACTTTTGAGTTCGAAGAAGTATTTCCGGTGCTCCTCCGACTCCTCCAGCCACGCCATGAGGAACTGCTCCTCCCGATCGCTGGTCTCCCCCGCAAAGTATTTATTGATGACTGCATCCATTATAAGCGTATCTTCCATTTTGGTTTTGCTACTTACTATACAATCCTCAGGATGAATCTACCCAAAGGACTGCGAATTATTACAGAGGAAAATGAAAAACAGGAGCATCAGCAGTTCCGATTTCGACAATTTCGACCGCAGGGCCTTCAGCGCGAGGTAGATGTGGTTTTCGACCGTACTCTGCGCGATGCCGAGCCGCTCGCTGATTTCGCGGTGCGAGAATCCCTGCAGGTAGCTCAGCGTGAAGACCTCGCGGCACTTTTCGGGCAGGGCGGCCACCGCCGCGTCGATGCCGGCGCGCAGGTCCTGCGAGTAGATCTTTTCGATGATGGGATTGTTGTCGGGATCGTAGTAGGCGTATCCGATGCTCTCGATCCGCTCCTGATGGTAGGAGCGGTAGTTGCCCGCATGGCGGTTTTTGTTCACGTAATTGACCGACTGGTTGTAGACCGAGCGCAGCAGGTAGCCGTAGAGCGACTGCCGGGGATCGAGTGTCTCGCGCCGAATCCAGACGTTTACGAAAACGTCCTGCACGATGTCCTGCGCCCAGTTTCCCTTCAGGAAGAGACGGGCGTAAGCCATCAGCGGCGCGTAATAACGGCCGCACATCTCGTCGAAAGCCTCGCGGCTGCCGTCGCGGATCGCCGCCGTGAGCCGGGCGTTGTCTGTCGGAATGGATTCCATGTTTACAAAGATACACAAATCTTGCGTATTCGCCACTCCGCACCCGGTTTTTTCACCGTCCGGCACAAAACGACGGCGCCGGAACACATCGCTGTATTCCGGCGCCGAAGCAGTCAGAGAATGCAAGGCGTCAGTTCTTGACGACCGATATCTCGTCGATGTAATAACGGCTCTTCTTGGCGCCTACGCTGGTGAACATCAGCTTGTCGGTAGGCAACAGCCCCTCGATCGCGACGCTGTGCGATTTCCACGCCAGCTCGCTCCCGGCATCGCCGACCGCGATCGTGTCGCCGACCTTGACTTTCGTTCCGTCGCCGTGGACCACATACAGCTCCATCGACTCGAACTGGTCGCGGCACCAGCCCGCCTTGAAGACAACGGCCGGGGCGGTGGTCGAAGCCGCGGTCCAGACGTTTACGGCGGTCTTGAAGGTCACCGTGACATTCGCCGCCGCAGTGAGTCCGCTCATGGCGGGCGTCTGGATATAGCTCTGGTTCGCGTTGTCGCCGCCGAGACGGAAACTGCCGCAGAAGGCATTGTGAACTCCGTTGCCCGTAACCAGCGCACCGGTTTCCCAGCCGTCGTCCTTGAAGAACATCAACCGGTAGGGATCGCCGTAGGTGCCGCTGCCGGCATTCATGGCGCCGCCGCCTGCCGACCAGTCGGTGTAGGTGAACTCGGTCAGCATGGTCGAAAGCCCGGCCTCGCTGGTCACCTTCTTGGCCGATTTGACGCCGACAGCGGTCATGACGGCGTCGCCGCCCATAAAGCGGTCGAAGTCTTCATAGAACACTTCGCCGGCAGGGGCCGTGCGGCGCGCTACGGTGCCCGTAATGTCGTTCGACCACGCCGAATCGGAATCTGCGGCGCCGGCCTTCACCCTGAGCCTGTAGCTTGCCGAGGGCGACAGGGCGGCCGAAGCCCACTCCGTGCCTACATAGTTGAAGGCGAAACGCAGGGGGATGCTTCCGTATCCCGAAGCTTTCGACCAGTCATAGGTGAACCGGGCGCTGCGGGAGGGATCGCCCTCCTCCTCGATGGCCACCGTATATTGCGAGACGTCTCCCGCCTGCTCCCATTCGAGGATGATGCTCGACGTGGTTACGGCGGCTATCCTGACGTAAAGCGTCTTCGACTGCAGCGTCGCCGCATCGGAGTTGTCCGCGGCGAGCGCGGCGAGCGCCACGACCGAGAAGTCGTGCGAAGTGCCCGCCGTCAGCCCGGTCGCCGTGAAGGCGTTGTCCGTCACGGTCTGCGGCGTGCCGTTATCGACCGTCACGCTGTATCCCGTGGCACCGGAAACGGCGTCCCATGTCAGCGCCACGGTCGAGAATCCGGGTTCGGCCTTCAGGTTGGCGGGTGCGTCGAGCTTGCCCTGCGAAGCTTCGGCGGTGGTTGCCGAAGCCTTGGCCGACCAGTCGGAGTCGGTGGCCGTGCGGCCGGCTACGGCCTTGACCTTGGCGTTGTATTTGGTTTCGGGCGTCAGCTTGTCGAGCGTGCAGGCCGTGCCGTCGATCTTTTCGACCAGCGCAGCCTTGCTTTCGTCGGTGCCGTCGGCCCAGCAGGCGACCGTATAGGATGCCGCGCCGCTCACGGCGTCCCATTTGAGCGTCAGCTTGTCGGGCTGAACGGCTTCGGCGTCGAATTTCACGTTCGCCGGGGCCGCGAGCTGCTCAAGATGCGTTTCGCCCTCGCAGGTGACGACGATGTCGTCGAGCAGGAAGCGCGTCTTGTTGGCGCCGGCCTGCGCCGGATTCGAGGAGAAGGCGATGCGTGACGCCGGGGTGAGTCCTTCGAGCGTCACGGTGTAGGTTTCGAACCTGCCCACGGCGGACGAGATGTCGACCGTTTTCGACACGAAGGCGGTGCCTTTCTTGCTCACGACGTTGTTCGAGCCGAATTCCGCCCCTTCGACGGCTTCGACGACAATGTCGCTGCCGTAGACGTTTTCGCCTTCGGCATAGGCGCTGGCCGAGAAGCTGACCTTGACGGTCGTGTTCGCGGGCAGGGCCGTCAGCTGGGGCGTGTAGAGGATGCCGATGCCGCCGCTTCCGCCGCCGCACTTGATGTAGCCCGGACGGGTGGAGGTGTTGCCCGACGAACCCCAGCCCTTCATGCCGAGCGCTTCGACGTATTCGGCCGACGTGCCGCCCGTGTGGATGTGGAACTCGGTCGCCCAGTTGCAGAGGGGACGGTCGCCGTCCGCCTGCGGATTCACGCCCTCGGCCTTCTCCCACGTCTTGCGGAAGTCGGTGCCCGAAACGGCGTTGTAACCGGCCGCCGAATTCACGATGTCGCCGCCGTGGATGAAGGCGGAGAAATCCTGCGCCAGCACGATGTCACCGGCCTTCGCGGGGGTGTTCGCAGCGGCTTTCGGGCCGGCTTGGGTCGTGGTTCCGGCCACGACGGGAGTCTGGATATTGGCGAAACTCAGGTTGGTGATCCGGGCGTAATAGGTCGTTTCGGGATCGAGCCCTGAGAAGGTGTAGCGCACGACGGGGTAGCCGGCCAGCGCAGTGAAGATGCCTTTGCCCGACGAGAGTTTGCCGTCGGCGAGCCAGCTGACGTAGAGATCGGTGCAGGCTTCGTCGCGGAAAAGCTCGACATTGTAGCTGCGCGCGGCGTCGGTCGCCTTGTCGTCGGTGTAGGACCACTCGAAGGTCAGCGTCGAACCGCTCGCCGCATGGAGTTTCAGCTGCGGATCGAGGTCGAGGATGCCCACCGAAGCCATCAGCATGGCCGGTTTGTCGTGCTCGGTGACGTACACCCAGTCCGAAGTGGCGGAGTAGGGGTAGTTGGCCCGCACGCGGCCGTAATAGATCCGGTCGGTCGGCAGGTCGGTGAATTCATGGTAGTCGATGTCGGCGGTGGTCATGCAGAGCGCTTCGCTGACGGGGTTCATGTCGCCGTCCACGAGCTGTACAGTGTATGATGTCGCGCCGCGGACGAAGTCCCAGCAGATCGTGAGCGACTTGTTGCCGTATTCGAGCAGTTTCACGTTTTTCGGGGTCTTCGACTTGTAGGCGTCCGAAATCTCCACGCCGTCGTCCTTGCAGGCCGTGAGCGAAACCGCGGCCGAGAACGAGAACAGGGCGAACAGAATGTATATGATGCTTTTTTTCATGGTTGTTGTCCGGTTTTAATATACGAGCTTGATGTCGTCCACATACCAGCGGCCCGCCTTCACCGTCGATCCGGAGAACCAGCTGTCGGCCGTGGAGATGAAGAGCGACGGATTGGCCAGCGATCCGGGGTTGGGGATGACGGCCGACACTTCGACCCACGTGTAGGCCGGGATGTCGAGCGAGACGTAGCTCTTGGTCGAAGCGACGATCTTGCTGAGCGTGCCTTTCGAAATCCAGAAGCCGTCGTTCTTCTCGCAGATGCCGACCATGCCCTGATCGGGCGCGGCGGCCCAGATGCCGACCTTGAAGGTCAGCAGCATGTCGTAGCCCGCGGGAATGTTCAGCACCGGGGAGATGATGTTGCCGGGCTGTCCGTCGGCATTGTCGCCTGCCGCTCCGAACTGCATGTAGCCGGGGCACATGTAGTTGAGGTAACCCGTCCAGCCCTCCATGCCGATGGCGCGGTAGAACGAGGGATTGCCGTTGCGTACGGTCGAGGTGATGCCGCCGATGCTGGCGTTGGTGCCCGCCGTGACGCTCACCGTCTCGTTGTCGAGGCTGAGGTTGGCGACGGTCTTGTCCGCCGAGGTCACGCCGGCTTTCTGGCCGATGCAGTCGCCGCCCCAAGGAAATTTGTTGAAGTTCTGGACCAGCAGCGGCGTCTCTTCGCCCGCTTGGTCGAATCCGGCGCGGACGATGGTCGAAATCTCGCCGAAGTCCGTTTCGACGCCCGCGGCGTCGGTGACTTTCAGCGCGAAGGTCACGATGCCCTGTTTGGTCGCGGTGCCCGTGAGGGGTATCTCGATGAAGCCGTTGCCCGGCGAGGAGATCGAATAGCTGCCTGCGGCCGCCGTCAGCCCGTTGCCGCCCGTCTGGGTCACCGAAACGGTGTATTTCTCCGTG